>CACYCC010000147.1 GCA_902772805.1 uncultured Lachnospiraceae bacterium
CATATCAAGAACGCCGCCTGCTTCTCTTTCCTTCTTACTAAGCTCTGTTACCATTGCCCATAAGTCTTTTGTGTTCTGTGTAGGTCCTGCAAGGAAAGACTCATCACCGTCATAAGGATGATAGTTCTTCTGGATGAAATCACGAACGTTGATCTCATTTTCCCACTTGCCGCCTACAAAATCTGTCCATTCCGGTCTCATTTGAAATGCCTCCTGTTTGTATTTTGTACATTCGGGACCATTCCCGAATCAGTAACTTTGAGTGTAAGACAATTATAGATGCACATAAGGTTTCGGTCAATAATACAAAATGTTCTTTTTTAAGTACATTGCGATTGTATTCACTTTAGTACAAAGGCGTTAATAAACCGTTATTTATTAATAAAGAATAAAATGATGAAACAACCGATTGCATAGTTGGATCAAAACGGGTATAGTGTGAATTGCATTGAAAAAGAAAACGTATTAACTCACAGATCAGGAGGAAACAATATGAGCAACATTACGAAAGAAATGACCATAGGCGAGATCTTAAGAGTAGCTCCCGAGATCGCTCCCATTCTTATGCAGGCAGGCATGCACTGCCTCGGATGTCCTTCGGCACAGGCTGAAAGCCTTGAAGAAGCCGCAATGGTACACGGTTTGGATATCGATGAACTTATGAAGAAGATCGAAGCAGCTTAAAAAGCCATTTGCGAGATTTAAACAGAAACGGCTGTCACATAAGTGACAGCCGTTTTTTGACGTTAAATGAATCGTTAAATATGAATTTGGGGCTTAAACCCAACCCGGGACGATCAAAGTGAAGCCGCGATCTCAACGGCATCTTTGGGACAGATCGCTTCGAAATGCTCTTCAAGGAAAGCCTCTCCGAGTTTTGAGCCGTGCATCGGTCCGCCGAATTCGCTCACAAGATTGCATACCTTTATAAAATCGAGCATATCCATCTTGCCGCGCTTTAATATAAGAAGATACTTTCCGGATTCCTTGTCGAGATAAAGTCTGCTTTCATCACAGTAAACATTCCTGATGCTTCTTGAAACCTTCGATACTTCAGCCATTGAGTCAAAAGAAAATGCCATTCCTTCGATCTTCACATCACTGCTCGAAAGTTCTTTGGACTTCTGCTCAAGAGCATCTTTAAATCTCTTGAAGAGATCCGAGATACCGGTCTCGTCCGAAGGAGAATCAAATTCTTCTTCGTCATCCTCTTCAAAATCATCTTCCTCGTCATGAACCCCCGGAGCAAATTTTGAAAATCTTGCATCAAGTTCATCGGGATCTTCTACCTTGGTGATGATCAGAACGATACATTCCGAGTTCATCGGAATTGCCTCGATCATAAGAGGAATATTGTCCGCTTCAAATCCGTATTCGAAATTGGCCATTTCCATCATATCGCGGAAAAGATCTTTGGCCTTTTTGGAACCGTAAGCGAGTTCGCTTAATTTAAGTTTCCTGGAGGCCAGGTCCTCAC
Organism: uncultured Lachnospiraceae bacterium; assembly: GCA_902772805.1. Classification (GTDB taxonomy): domain Bacteria; phylum Bacillota; class Clostridia; order Lachnospirales; family Lachnospiraceae; genus UBA1258. The sequence goes on from CACYCC010000147.1 coordinate 1,478, forward strand.
GCGTAAGAGTACAACGGATCTGAGAATCGTTTACTTTTTCAATTTTCATGGTGGCCTCCTCCCTTAAGTTTCTTTGTTATAAAGAATATATTATTTTCACTTCTTTTAGTCAAGTAACTCACAGTTTAGTTTATAAAAAAATAAGATGTTGGGATTAACGATGTGTTACGATATTTCGCCGCAAAAAGAAAACAATCGCCTCATCAAGCGTTTAGTTGTGCAAAATATACAAAAAAACCTCAAAAAAGACTTGAAAACGATTTAAAATTTGTGTATTATTACCATAAAGGCCTCCCGTCAGTCTGCATTCGGAAAGGGGGAGATGGGGGTTACAAGGTTTTAAATATCCGTCGACCTAAATAGACGGATATGCATTTCAGTTCTTCTTATTGTTATATTATCATCTGTCTGTCCGGACAGTTCAATGTGAATCGATTCCGGAATCATCTGCAGATCATAACAAATAATTCACCTTAAACTTATATAATTTGTATTAAAATATCCTGTTTACAGGTAAGTGTCTTACGTAAAGAATGCGGACGGAAAGCCTTTTTAAAGCATGCCCGGCATGCGATCATCACGGTATTTTTATAATTGAGGAGGTAATCATGGATCGTTTTGAAAATCTGGCTGATAAGTTCAAAAAGCTTAAAGCCTATGGTGTGCTGCTTAAGTTTAACGGCAAGACCGTTACGCCCGAGTGGCTGGCCGGAAAGGTAATGAAAGACCGGGACAATGTTCACCCGTACTTTTCATATACGGATTACGGTAATCTGTCAATGCTTGAATACAAACTGATGGCTTGATATAAGGGGGCGCGTGGTGTGCGGCTCTTTGCCGGATGATATGTGCTTTCCGCCTGTGCGGAAAGCACTTTTTTATTGTTTTTACGGGTTTTCTTAATGTTTTATTAAGGCCCGGATTAATTGGACGGAACATGAAATGTTTGTTATAATTATGGGCGGTCAGGAGGTAGAGGTATGAAAAAAGCCATCCCGGTGATCATAGCGATCATCTTGATAATAATTATCTTTGCGGCAAGTTTTGGAAAATCACTTTATGACAAATATTCCTACGGTCACGACTATGCCGACTTAAACGACTATTTTGAAATATTCACGGCCAACGATGTTCCCATAATATTGCAAAATGAAAAGATATCAAAGTCAGGCAAGCTGTTTGAATCGGTTTGCTATTTTGACCTTGATACGATCGAGGATCTTTTTACGATAAGGTTCTATATCGATGAGAACGAAGGGCTTTTGTTGTATTCAACACCCACTACGACATTTGAGAATGTTATCGGCACAAAGACGGTGACCGATGTTAAAACCGGCAGTTCCGAGAATCTGGATTACGTTCCCGCAAGACAGGAAGGGGAACAGTTTTATATAGCGGCCGACTATGTAAAGAGATTCGTTAATTTCTCATATGAATTGTTTAAAGATCCCAACAGGATGCAGGTCTATACCGAGTGGGGAACACGCAAGATCGCTACCGTTAAGAGCGATACGGAAGTCAGAAAGCTTGGCGGCGTAAAGAGCCTTATCCTTACGGATATTTCGGCCGGAACAGATGTCGAGATACTTGAGCCTATGGATGACTGGACCAAAGTTAAGACCGACGACTGTTTCATAGGTTATATCGAAAACTTCAGATTAAAAGATGAAAGAAGCGATACACTCACACCCGTTACGGATGTACCCGCGGAAACTCCCGTTTTCCTTACAAGAGATCATAAGATCAATCTCACATGGCATAATATTGAATTTGCTATGGGCGGAAGCGAGTTAAGAACTGCGGTTGCCAATACCAAAGCACTTAATGTCATTTCTCCCACATGGTACTGGCTTACCGATAACGAAGGTTCTTTTACACATGTCGCAAATGTTGCCTATACCGAGGCCGCTCATGAGTTGGGACTTGAAGTGTGGGCTTTGATCTCCGATTTCCATTCGGGAGTCGATGTCGATACATATGAAGTTCTGGGTTATACGAGCAAAAGAAGGCAGCTTGTGTCAAATCTCGTAAGCTCAGTGCTTGAATACGGTGCGGACGGTATCAATGTGGACTTTGAGCAGATCAAGTCAAAGTGCGCACATCACTATGTACAGTTTATTCGCGAGCTGGCGATCGAGTGCCATGCAAACGGTCTTGTGCTGTCGGTCGACAATTTTGTTCCCACCGAGTATACGGCATATTACAACAGACGCGCCCAGGGTGAATTTGCCGATTACATCATTATCATGGGATATGATGAGCATTATAAGGGAAGTCCCGAAGCGGGTTCCGTTTCTTCGGTTCCGTGGATGCAGAAAGGTATTGAGGATACTTTGAAATATGTGCCCAAGGAAAGAGTTATCAATGCGGTTCCTTTCTATACAAGAGTCTGGATGACCGAAGGAGAAGAATTAAAGTCCGAAGCGGTAACAATGGAAACATCGCAGGATTTTTTGACACGTAACGGTTTAACGGCAACCTGGAATGAGGCAACTTACCAGAATTATGCGGAAGCAACTCTCGGAAATGTGTTCTATCAGGTCTGGATGGAAGACAAGGACTCCATGCAGGTAAGGCTTAACGTTATGAAGCAGACTGAGATTGCCGGTGTGGCTTCCTGGAAACTCGGTCAGGAAACACCTGATATTTGGGATCTGATGGAATTATATATGAGTGAATAACTTGTATCTGCCCAACCATTTATTTATAATGAAATTTAGGGGTTAATGCAGTTCTGACATACCATTATGAATACGGAAATTGTTACTCTTGACGAAAAAGAAATAGATCCTGTTATTATAGCCCGCGCCGGCGAGATCATCAAAAACGGCGGTCTTGTCGCTTTTCCTACCGAAACGGTGTACGGACTGGGCGGAGACGCGTTTAACCCTGATTCTTCAAGGAAAATATACGCCGCAAAAGGACGGCCTTCGGACAATCCGCTGATAGTTCATATAGCCGACACAGAAGATCTTAAAAAAGTTACTTCGGAAATTCCCGTAAGTGCGCAAAAACTTGCCGATGCTTTCTGGCCGGGGCCTCTTACGATGATATTTAAAAAGTCACCCGATATTCCGCGTGAAACGACCGGAGGACTTGATACGGTAGCCGTAAGGATGCCTTCGGACAGGATCGCGGCAGAATTTATTAAAGCCTCAGGCGGGTTTGTAGCCGCTCCGAGCGCAAACCTTTCGGGGAAACCGAGCCCGACGGAAGCCCGTTATGTTATAGAAGACATGAACGGGCGGATAGATATGATAATCGATGGCGGTGAGTCACAGGTGGGTCTTGAATCGACCATTGTCGATCTTACGGAAGATACGCCCGTTATCTTACGTCCCGGCTATATTACCGAAAAAATGATATCGGAAGTACTCGGCAGCGAAGTGATCTTTGATAAAGCGATAGTTGAAGTCGCTTCGGATGTCGCTCCCAAGGCTCCCGGAATGAAATACAGACATTACGCACCAAAGGCCCCTCTTACCATCGTTGAAGGCGATCCCGGGGATGTGGTCGCAAAGATAAATGAACTGGGAAATCAAGACAACGCTTGCGGTAAGAAAGTCGCCGTTATCGCTTCAAGTGAGAATATCCCGGGATATGACGGATCTTTCATCATAAAAGATGTGGGATCTTTCGATCACGAAGAGGAAGCCGCTCACCTTCTTTTTAGAACATTAAGAGAACTTGACGACCAGGGAGCAGATGTTATTTATTCAGAAGCATTTAAAGAATCGGGTGTCGGATACGCCACTATGAACAGGCTGATAAAAGCGGCGGGACATCATATTCTTAAGATAAGAAGATAAAAGGAGAGTCGGTATGATAGCTATTGCGAGTGATCACGGCGGATTTGAGTTAAAAGAAGCTGTAAAGAAGCATCTTGAAAAAAGAGGACTGGAATACAAGGATTTCGGAACATATGACATGAAATCCTGCGATTATCCCGACTTTGGACGGCCGGCTGCCGAGGCGGTTGCTTCGGGAGAATGTGACAGAGGTATTGTTATCTGTACGACCGGAATAGGCATTTCAATGGTTGCGAACAAAGTTAAGGGCGTACGCTGTGCCCTTTGCTCCGAAAAAACTTCGGCAAGACTTACGAGAGAACACAACGATGCCAATATGCTTGCCATGGGAGGCGGTCTTATCGGAACGCTTCAGGCGCTTGAGATCGTTGATACTTTTCTGGACACACCGTTTTCCGGTGAAGAAAAGCACGTTAGAAGAGTATCCAAGATAGAACAATAATAAATATTTATATAGAAGGATCAGGAGGGTAATATGGCAAAAGTAGTAGTAATGGATCATCCGCTCATTCAGCACAAGATCGGTTATATCAGAAGGAAGGACACCGGAACCAAGGATTTCAGACAGACCATTTCGGAGATCGCACAGCTCATCTGTTATGAAGCAACAAGAGATCTTGAACTTTCGGAAGTTGAGATCGAAACACCTATCTGCAAGACGGTAGTCAAGGAATTAAAGGGTAAAAAGATGGCGATCGTACCGATACTCCGTGCGGGACTCGGAATGGTGGACGGAATGCTTACTCTCATTCCTGCGGCAAAAGTAGGACATATCGGTCTTTACAGAGATCCCGAAACACATGAACCCGTGGAGTATTACTGCAAGCTTCCCGCAGATTGTGCGGAACGTGAAGTATTTGTGGTAGATCCCATGCTTGCAACGGGCGGTTCCTCGGCAGCCGCAATACAGATGCTTAAAGACAAGGGCTGCAAAAAGATCCACTTTATGTGCATAATCGCAGCACCCGAGGGAATCAAGCGCATGAGAGAAGCTCATCCCGACGTCGATATGTATATCGGAGCACTTGACGAGAAGCTCAATGAACACGCATATATAGTTCCCGGCCTCGGAGATGCAGGTGACAGGATTTTCGGTACCAAATAGTATAAAGCGTTTTTTATCGGAGGGTTAAATGAAGAGAAGCGATTATATCTCATGGGACGAGTATTTTATGGGGGTATCCGTTCTGTCGGGAATGCGTTCCAAGGATCCAAACACTCAGGTCGGAGCCTGCATAGTAAGCAGCGACAATAAGATCCTTTCAATGGGTTACAACGGCTTTCCCAAGAACTGTTCGGATGACGAATTTCCCTGGGATCGCGAGGGTGATACATTAAATACAAAATATCCCTTTGTGACTCACAGCGAGTTGAATGCGATACTTAACTATCGCGGCGGAAGTCTTGAAGGAGCCAAGATATATGTTTCGCTGTTTCCGTGTAACGAATGTGCCAAGGCCATCATTCAGGCCGGCATCAAAACAGTGGTTTATGACAGCGACAAGTATGCCGATACACCTTCCACCAAGGCATCCAAGATGATGCTCGATGCTGCGGGAGTTGAGTATTACAAATACGAGAGAACGGGCAGAAAGATTGAGATCGAACTTTGATCACGGAGAAAGAGACCGATGAAGAGACTGAAAAGACTCGCGGCGATCGCGATGGTGACTGCAATAGCCGTCACCTCGGCGCCGTATGCGGCCGAAGCTACTCAGACAACAAAACAGCAATTGGATGAAGCCGAAAAGAACAAAAAAGAAACTGAGCAGAAGATAGAAGAGGACAACAAGAGTCTCGACGATCTTAACAAGAAACAGTCTTCGCTCAGAAAAGAACTGAACGGGCTTAATTCCGATCTCGAAGAGATCAGCGCACATCTTGACGATCTTTATGAGCAGATCACTCAAAAAGAAGCTGAAATAGCGCAGACGCAGCAGGAACTTGCAGAAGCGCGGGAACGGGAAAAAGTTCAGTACGAAGCCATGATGAAGAGGATCAGATTCATGTATGAAGACAGTGAAACTCTTTACATGGAGATCATCTTTCAGGCCAAATCTTTTTCGCAGCTGATAACCTTAAGCGATTACGTCGATCATCTTGCATCATATGACAAGATGAAATTCGAGGAATATCAGCAATACCGCATAGAAGTCGAAGACCTTGAAGCCAGACTTCAAAGCGAAAATGTCGAGCTGAATGTGTTAAGAGAAGAAGCCGAAGAAGAAAAAGCAAATGTCGTAACGGTTATCAATAAAACATCGGCCAAAGTTTCGGAATACGGTAAACAGATAGATGAATATGAAGCCCTTCTGGAAGAAGAACAGGCGTTGCTGGCCAAGCAGCAGGCCGATGTGGAAGCGCTTCGCAAACAGTACGAGGAAGAATTAAGACTTTCAAGACTGTCGGCCAATTCGGTATGGAGAGATATTTCGGAAGTTTCGTTTGATGACGGAGACAGATATCTGCTGGCGAACCTGATATATTGTGAAGCGGGCGGAGAACCGTATGACGGACAGGTAGCGGTAGGATCGGTAGTTATCAACAGAGTATTGAGTCCGGTATTCCCTTCGACGGTATCCGGTGTTATCTATCAAAAGTTCCAGTTTTCGCCTGCGGGAAGCGGCAGACTGGCATATGCTCTTTCCGTCAACAAGGCAACCGCAAGCTGCTACAGAGCCGCTGATGAAGCGATGAGCGGCTACTCAAATGTAGGCAACTGTGTATTTTTCAGAACTCCTATCGAGGGACTTTCGGGTACCCAGATAGGACATCACATTTTCTATTGATACCTCGAAAGCCTGAAAATACGGCAAAAAGCAGGTTCTGAAAGAAAACTTGCAGAACCGAAAAACAGTGAAATTATCGTGCCAAGTGGCAAGTAATTGTATAAAATAGTATATATAATTCAGACAATTCAAGTGTGATCGCGTTAATTGATGCACGTTGGTCTGTTGCAAAATGCCGGGAATAAAAGGGTGCCAAGCATCTCTTTGTGCGATATCATGTATCGCAATGCCGGCATTAACTTTTTAAATAACACAAAGTATTTTATAGGGATAATGAAAGACTTTAAGCAACTGATAACCGGTCTTATAAATGCCGGAACAACCAAAATATCGCTTTCCAAGCCTTTTAACAAAGAGGTGCCCGCAAACGTCAGGATACGTCCCGTATCGATAAAGGGAAAAACGTTGTACCAGGTAACAACTCCTATAGGTGATAAGCGGGAAAACACGTACAAAGAGATCCATGAAAACATCGGACTTACGGAGCTTTCGGACAAGATATCCGCATGGTTTCCCGCAGGCTATGGACAGATCCTCATAGAAACGGCCGATGAAAGCTACACTATGCTTGCGGGACGCAAAGGGAACGTTACCGTTATAAAGAATAAGGCCGTTTCCAAACAGTCATCGGTTCCTGCCGGTATGCACAATAAGGAAAAGCAATACCTTATTAAGGAAGGTACTTATGTACCGTTCCTCGAAGACCTGGGAATAATGACAAAAGATGGCCGTATTGTTAAATCGAAATTTGATAAATTCCGTCAAATTAACCGCTATCTTGAATTTGTTGACGACATTTTGGACAAACTTCCGACAGACAGAAAAGTGACGATAATCGATTTCGGATGCGGACGTTCTTACCTGACTTTTGCGCTGTATTATTACCTTTCCGTAAAAAATAGCAGGAGTATCCATATAATAGGTCTTGACCTGAAAAGTGATGTCATAGCAAACTGCAACAGGCTGAGAGACAAATACGGATATGACGATCTTGAGTTCATACAGGGTGACATAGAACATTTCAATAATGACACGCATGTCGATATGGTTATATCGCTTCATGCATGTGATACCGCAACGGACTATGCGTTATTTAAAGGCATTAAATGGAATGCGGAAGTGATCATGGCCGTGCCGTGTTGCCAGCATGAACTTAATTCCGTCATTTCCGGTCCGGAGATCGACGGTGTGCTTCAGTACGGTATTTTAAAAGACCGTCTTTCCGCGGTCATTACCGATGCAATGAGAGCCAATATACTTAAGGAATGGGGATATGATACATCGGTACTTGAATTCATAGATATGGAACATACGCCCAAGAATATAATGATCAGGGCGGTTAAGAAAAACGGAATGACCCGCAATGGCATAAGTGAAAAAGAGGAACGGCTTGAAAAACTTGCCGGTGCCGATATAACGCTTAAAAGACTTCTGGAAAATGAAAAGAACGATACTTAAGATCTTAACTTCTCTTGCCGTATTTATCGTGACACTTTTTGTGTCGGGATATTTTATGAACAAGGGCAACGTGAATACCACCCGCAGCATGGAAAGAGCAACTCTTCCGATAGTGTATATGAATGTCGGCGCCACCACGGTCAATGAACTTCACGGATACACTCAGGATATGGATGTTGCACTTTTAAGGGATTCTATTACACCTCTTGATGAAAACAGAGGGGTTTCTTTTCGTATTGTCAAATACAATGCTCTCATAAAATCCGTAAATGTAAAGTTAAGGACGGTAGAAGGCGGCCGGCTTATAGAAAGCATAGATCTTACAGATTATGAAGAAGATGATTATTCCCTGTCCGCAAATGTAAATTTCAAAGGGCTTATAGATCCCTACAAAGAATACTGTATGCAGATCTATGTGATCACTTCCAATGATACCGAGGTCATGTTTCATACAAGAGTCATAGATGCTCCTTTATATTGTGCCAAAGAAAAACTTGCGTTTGTACTTGATTTCTTTGAAAAAGAAGGATCTGTTGAGACAAACGTTGAACTTAAGAATTACATGGAATCAAACTATACGGGCGACAATTCAACGCTTGCATATGTCAATATACACAGTTCCATGGATCAGCTTGCTTTTGCGGGACTGAATGTGGAGCATTTGACCGAGCCCGTTGTAACCTTCAAGGAACTCAATATCGAAACGGCGGTCTTTACGATCGATTATGTTGCGGGGGTTAAAAACGGTAAGGAGAGCAGAAAGTATTTCGTACAGGAATGTTACAGGATCAAATACACGACGGAAGTCACGTATCTTCTCGATTATGAGCGTACGATGCGCGAGATAACCGACGAACTGGATCCCGAGATGAATGAAAGTACTTGGACTCTCGGAATTACCGATACCGATCTCGAAATATCCGAGAGTGAGGATGGGAATATCTTTGCTTTTGCAAATTCGGGCAAACTGTTTTCGTATAATATATCGGAGAACAAAATTTCCAAACTGTTTTCTTTTTACGACGACAGCAATTTCGACAAGAGGACGATAAACAGGGATCATCGCATCAAGACGTTGATGACTGATGAGGCCGGAAATGTATGGTTTCTGGTATACGGTTATATGAACCGCGGAACGTACGAAGGAAAGGTCGGTGTAACACTTTACGAATATAACGGTCTTAACAATGTTGTTGAGGAAAAACTGTTCATAGCTTCCAATAAGTCTGTGGAAATGGTCATCCGGGATATCGATGAACTTGCATATCTCAATAAGAATAACATGTTTTATTTTATGTTTGACCGATCGGTATATTCGGTAGATCTTAATACGCTCGACACTGAGGAAATAGTAAATGACTTAGAAGACGATATGTATTCGATATCGCGGTCGCACTCGATGTTTGTATGGCAGGTCGGTAAAGATATCAATTCATCCGAGAGCCTGATGGTAATGAACTTAAATACCGGACAGATATCCACCATCAATGCACCCGACGGAGAATATATAAAACCTTTAGCCTTTATGAACGAGGATCTGATCTACGGATTGTGTGTTAAAAAAGACGTACTGACCGACTCGGCAGGCAGGACCACATTCCCCATGTATATACTGAAGATCCAGAATGAATTCGGTGAACTGTTAAAGACGTACGGCGACAAGGATTTCTACATAACGGGAGTTGAACAGAACGAAAATCTCTTAACGTTTTACAGAGTTACCAAACATGAAGGTGATGTGCTGCGTTATGATGCGATAGAAAGCGATTATATGACCAATAACCAGCCAAGGGAAGAAGGTCAGAACAAGATCGAGACTCCGGTCGACAATCTGTATGAAACGATCGTAAGAATAAAATTCAGTCACGATACAAAGGGAAAGACCGTGTTGCTGACTCCCGAGCAGGTTATCTATGAGGGAAACAAAGAACTGTACCTTGGTGATACCGTTTCGGGAAAAGCGCACTATTATGTATATTACAAAGGAAAGCTTCAGGCTGTTTGTACGCGTGAATCCACAGCGGTCACCAAAGCCAATGCCAATTACGGTACGGTATTAAATGACAGCGGTTATTATGTGTGGTACAGGGCCAACAGAAGCCTGAGAAATCAGATAATGGATCTTTCTCCCGATACGATCATAAAAGAAGAGAAGAACAATACCGCATGGTGCATGGACAGACTCCTGGAATATGAGGGATCGGTCAGAAACTCCGAATATCTCATGGGAAAGGGAGAAACCGTTCTTTCGATACTCAACGAAGCACTCGAAGGCCGCAATGTTCTTGATTTAACGGGCTGCAGCCTTGACAGTATACTGTACTATGTCAATCGGGACATACCCGTACTTGCACTGACAAACAGCGATAAAGCTTACCTGATAATCGGTTTTAATCAATTGGCTGTAGTGCTTTTGGATCCCGATAAGGGATGGTACAAGATCGGCATCAATGAAGCCGAAGAGATGTTTGAAAAAGAAGGCAATCAGTTCATAACCTATGTACCGAACTCTTAAAATAAAAACCCGCCCGGGCAGATATGGCAACATATCGATATCGGGCGGGTTTTGGTTTTTATGAGTAATGATATTACTGCTCGGGATTGGAGAGATCTTCTCCCATCTTGTATCTGTTAACGGCACGCTGGATACGTTCAACGGGATCGAGAAGATCGCTGATAGAAGTATCGTGGTTGAGCGTATCGATGATATATGCGATGTATTTGCTCATATCACAGCTTACATACCAGGGGCGGGACAGGAGTTCGGGCGACTGGTAGATAAGATTTGTGGTAAGAACCTTAGTGATAATGCCGTCGTTGTAGGCTTTGTCAAATCTGTCGAGTCCGCTTGTGAAAAGTCCGAAGGAAGCACATACGAAAATTTTGGAAGCATTGCGGGACTTAAGGTTGTTGGCTACTTCGAGTACGCTTTCACCCGAAGATATCATGTCATCCATGATGATCACATCTTTGCCTTCAACGCTTGAACCTAAGAATTCGTGAGCCACAATGGGATTACGTCCGTTTTCTATACGTGTGTAATCACGTCTTTTATAAAACATACCCATATCAAGACCGAGGACGTTTGCAAGATAAATCGCACGTCCCATACCGCCTTCATCGGGGCTTATGATCATCATATGATCGGAATCGATCGACAATCCTTTTTCACTGTTGAGTAAACCTTTTATAAACTGATATGCGGGCTGGATCGTTTCAAATCCGTGAAGCGGGATCGCGTTCTGGACTCTGGGGTCGTGAGCATCGAATGTGATGATGTTGTCAACACCCATCGACGTGAGTTCCTGTAAAGCCATTGCGCAGTCAAGAGATTCTCTGGAAGTTCTCTTGTGCTGGCGGCTTTCATAAAGGAACGGCATGATGACCGTGATCCTGCGGGCCTTACCGCCGACTGCGGCGATTATTCGCTTAAGATCCTGATAATGATCGTCGGGAGACATGTGATTTTCATATCCGCCCATTTTGTATGTCAGAGAGTAGTTGCAGACATCGACCAGCAGATAAAGATCGATACCGCGGACCGATTCAAGTATAAGACCTTTGGCTTCGCCCGAACCGAATCTGGGAACTTTGGCCTTTAAAATATACGAGGGACGCATATATCCGGCAAAAGCAAGACTTTCTTTGTGCTCGTTTTCGCGCTCCTCACGCCACTTTACCAGATAGCTGTCGATCATTTCGCCGAGTTCTTTGCATCCCTCAAGCGGAATGATTCCGAGTGAACCTACCGGAATAGTCTCAAGATTTCTTTTTTCTTCACGACTTCCCATTAAAAGGTGCCTCACTTTCTTTGTGCGATTGTTTTTCGGATACGGATATCGTCACCGGTCAGCTTGATGATCTCAAAACTGTTGACGATACGTGAAAAAATACGGTCAGAATATATGTCACGGATCTGTTCAAGAGAAAGATTCGTGGAGATGATTGTGGATTTCTGACGGATGATACGCTCATTTAAAAGGGCAAAAAGTTTAGATGCCACAAACGAGTTGATGTTTTCCGTTCCGAGATCATCCACTATCAGCAAATCACAATTATATAGGTAATCATAGAGATTGTAAAGGTCTGCACGGTCACCGTTCTCGGGGTGGAATGTACCTTTTGCTATCGTTTCAAACAATGAAACCGAGCTGTAATAAATACAGTTATAGCCTTTTTCGATAAGCTCTTTGGCAACACATCCGGATAAAAATGATTTACCGGTTCCTACGGTTCCGTACAAAAGAAAACTCTTTTTGTCATTTTCGAAATTGTCGATCAGATCTTTTAATCTGGATACGGCATTTTTAAGCTGTTCAAGGGATTCTCCGGAATGATATTCGTAAGTAAGAAGGGAGAAATTGTTGTTTTTTATAAAATCACGTATGTTTGAGCGATCATAGAGGATGTCGGTCTCACGCTTTATAAAGCAATGACACTTTGATCCGTCAATATAACCTGTATCTTTACAGTCGGGACATGTATAGATAGGGTCAAGATAATCTTCGGACATACCGGCATTTCTTAAAAGCTCGGCCTTTTGCTTTTTGTAAGAATCGATCTTTTCATGAAGGTCGTCAAAAGGATCGGCGTTACCCGCAATGCGCTTTCTGGCGCTTTCTACCGATGCGTCGATGATGGCTTCGTCAAGTTCTTTAAAGCCGTTAACATGAGAATAAACATATTCTCTTCTTTCGTCGAGAATACGTTTATTGTTCATGCGTTCATAATCATATATTCTGATTATCGAGTCATATTGGGAATTAGTAAGTGCCATAAAAATCCTGTATTGAATGCCGCCCGTTCTAATTGGAAAGAATCTTTTCGAGTTCGGCAAAATCGTAATCGTGCCTGTCAAACTGCCCGAATGTACCGCTTGCCCTGGAAGCTGTTTCCTTGGCGCGGTTTCCCTTGAATGCGGCATCGACGGCTGCGATATCTTTCACGTGATGTACGCCGGCTTTTTTCCAAGCCAATAATATTTTATCACAATATTCGAGCCTGTGCGAATCCGTTGCGATAACGGTACGCTTGCATGCTTCAAGTATGATGTCGAGGTCAAAACCGTACTCTTTGTACCATTTTGTAACCATATCGGCTTCGGGCTGTTGGGGAATATTTGATTTCCCCAACGCCTTCAATGCCGTGTAGACATATTTCTCGTAATGTGCGCCCGCAAGCTCCTTGGCCTGTTTGGGCGTGGTGATACCGGACTGTGCCCAGTTTATCGCCACTTTCTTGATGTAAGAGAAATTGTCCTTGCCTCTGTCCAAGCAATACTGAAGGAGATAATCCGTCATTTCGCACGTGAATTTAAGCTCGTCATATATGAAATACAGAGCCTGAATGTCGGAAGTCGTAAGCGTGCGTTTTAAATACTGCTCGGCTACAAAGACGATCTGCGAAGTTTCGCCGTTTTCCTTGAACGCCTTGAGCTGATCTCTTGTATAAGAGATGTTCTCGTTGAATCTTAAAGCGGATTCGTCATCGGGAACAACTTTTAATGCTGCCTGAGGGGCAGGCCGGTAAGCCGGTGCTTCGGCGGTACTCACACTGTCGATCTGGCGGAATCTGATACCCGTAAGCTGTCCTGAATGGTTGTATTCAAGACTTAACAGGCCTCGTTTCTGCCAGTACTCCAGAGAGCGTACAACTTCCCTCTCGGTATGGTTGAAAAGATCGGCTATTTTTGACACATCAGTGGGAAGACCGGCACTCATCATCCTTAAGAGATAAAGATAGATCTTGATCTGTGCGTCATTGGCATCCTTCATATACTCATCTATAAAAAGATTCGACACGACGGTCGCTTCAGCTTTATCTTCACTGGTTACATTTAAATTCATCCAAACGTACACACCCCTATGTTTATTAACACGTTGGATTGTAGCAAAAAGATTGATAAAAGCAAATAGAAAAAATGCCGAAAAACTCAGGCTTCACGCGCCTTGTCCGCCACAGTCAAAAAAGTGGAAAATGTGGATAAAAAACCGGAATCCCGTATTATAAACATTTCCCGGAAACAAGAAATCCACAAATTCTAAGTTACATAACATACCTAAAATTTGTGGACAAAGTGGATAACTATTTTGAGGTCAGCTTGTCTGCGATTTTAACAACATCTCCGGCACCGAGCGTTATCAACAAATCTCCGTTGATACAATTTTTGTACAAATGTGACAAAATGTCTTCAAAAGTTTTTAGATAATAACAGTCGGTTCCCGTTTTTTGGATCTCTTCATAAAGATTTTGCGAATTGCAGCCGTAAATGTCTTTTTCTCTTGCGGGGTATACGGGAGCCAGTACAACATGATCGGCCGCCGACAGCGCTTCGGCAAATTCGTGTAAAAATGCCTTGGTGCGCGTGTAGGTATGTGGCTGGAATACACACCAGAGGTCTTTATGCTTTATCTTCCCTGCGGCCTCGAGAGTTGCTTTTATCTCGGTGGGATGATGTGCATAATCGTCTATTACCTCAACACCGTTAAAACTTCCTCTGTGCTCAAACCTTCTTTTCGATCCGCTGCATTTTTTAAGTGCCGCCTCGATCGTTTCGGGTTTGATATCAAGATATCTTGCCACTGCTATTGCAGCCAGCGAATTGTATACATTGTGGATGCCTGTAACGGCAAGCGTCACATCAAAGCTCTCGCCGGATCGTTTGTCATGATATGTATATGTGGGATGGGCATTGTCGTCAAATGTGATATTGTCGGCATATACGTCATACTCGTCACTGCTTCCGTAAGTGATGATGGGACACTTTACCCCGTCAAGAACTTTTTCTATGGCGGGTATCTCGCCGTTTATCACCAGAAGGCCGGTTTCGGGATTGATCTTTGCAAATCTGTTAAAAGAACACCTTATCGCATCAATGTCTTTAAAGTAATCAAGATGATCTTCTTCTACATTCAATATGATGCTTATCTTGGGGAAGAAGTGTAAGAAGCTGTCGGTATATTCGCATGCTTCAAAAAGAAAATAGTCGTCTCCCCCGGCTCTTGTGTTTGTACCGATACTTTCAAGCACACCACCGACCGAAAGAGTCGGATCCGTATCGGCTTCAAGCAGTATTTCCGACAGCATTGAAGTCGTGGTAGTCTTGCCGTGTGTTCCGGATACTGCGATCGGGGTCTTGTAATTCTTCATCAATAGCCCCAGGAATTCGGCCCGGGACATGTTTTCAAATCCCTTTTCGTTCATATATATATATTCGGGATTTTCTTTTTTGATCGCAGCGGTGTATACGACCAGATCGACGTCATCCTCGATGTGATGAGTGGTCTGATCGTAGTATATTACAGCACCTTCTCTCTCAAGAGACCTTGTAAGTTCGCTTTCGGTCGGATCGGATCCGGAAACTTTAAAGCCTGCTTTTAACATTATTGTCGCAAGTCCCGACATACTGATGCCGCCTATGCCTATAAAATATATGTGTTTGGGGGCGTTATAGTTAATTTCCATATCGTATTCGCTTTCATGATCGTGCCTTTTTGATTTCCAGATCATTATAGCCCACGTCATCCGCATCGTCAAAAAAACCGTCCTTTTCTTTAGACCTTCCAAACCGTGAGTATGCGCCGAAAGTCAAAAGAAACAAAATAATAGGTTTTTTTTGTTTAACTTGCACAAATTTATGTAAATCAGTTTGCCTTAATAGGTAAATAGGTATAAACTTAACTACGTATACACTATAAAGGCGGATTGCGTCCGTAAAAAGAGAGGAATTTTAAATGATCAAAAAGGAAATGATCGCCATGCTCTTAGCGGGAGGGCAGGGAAGCCGTCTGGGCGTTCTCACATCCAAGATGGCCAAGCCTGCGGTATCTTTCGGCGGAAAATACCGAATCATTGACTTCCCGTTGTCAAACTGTATCAATTCCGGTATCGACACGGTCGGTGTCCTTACTCAGTATCAGCCTTTAAGACTTAACACACATATCGGTATCGGTATTCCGTGGGACCTTGACCGAAATATCGGCGGTGTTACGGTGCTGCCTCCCTATGAAAAGAGCGAGAACAGCGAATGGTATACCGGTACGGCCAACGCAATATATCAGAACATAGATTATATGGAAACATACAATCCGGATTATGTTCTTATATTGTCGGGCGATCATATTTATAAAATGGATTACGAGGTGATGCTTGATTACCACAAGGCCAACAATGCCGAAGTGACCATAGCCGTTATGCCCGTTCCGATGGAAGAGGCCAAGCGTTTCGGTATCATGATAGCCGATGAGAACGGCAAGATCACCGAATTCGAAGAAAAGCCCGAGCATCCCCGCAGCAACCTTGCTTCAATGGGTATCTACATATTTAACTGGAAGACGTTAAAAGAAGCCCTTATAACCATGGCAGATCAGCCGGCTCTTGATTTTGGTAAGCACGTGATCCCGTATTGTCACAAGAACGGTGCTCCTTTATACGCATATGAATTTAACGGATACTGGAAAGATGTCGGAACACTTGAATCGTACTGGCAGGCCAATATGGAGCTTATCGATATCGTTCCGGAATTCAACCTTTATGAAGAATACTGGAAGATATATACCAAATCCGATACGCTTCCGCCTCAGTACTTCAGTAACGATTCGGTGATCGAAAGAAGTATCGTGGGTGAGGGCAGTGAGATCTACGGAAAAGTATACAATTCCGTTATAGGATGCGGCGTTGTCATAGAAAAAGATGCCGTTGTCCGTGATTCCATCATTATGAACGAAACTCATATCGGATCCGGGACGGAGTGCAACAAGGCTATAATTGCCGAATCCGTTACGATCGGTTCCGGTTGCAGTATCGGCGTCGGACACGAAGCCGAAAACGAAACAAGTCCCAAGATATACAACTCGGGTCTTGTTACGATAGGCGAGAAAACAGATATTCCCGATGGAGTGACCGTCGGCAAGAATACGGTGATCTTCGGACATACCGAAGCCTCCGATTATGAAAACGGCCGCCTCGACAGCGGACGGACTCTTGTAAAGGCAGGTGATTGGGAATGAGAGCCATAGGAATCGTGCTGGCGGGAGGTAACTCAAGCCATCGTATGAAAGAACTCGGCATCAGGCGTGCAGTTGCCGCAATGCCTATCGCCGGCAGTTACAGAAGCATAGACTTTGTATTAAGTAACATGTCAAATTCCCACATCCAGAAAGTGGGAGTATTTACGCAGTATAATGCGGGAAGCCTGGGTGAGCATTTAAGTTCATCAAAATGGTGGGATTTCGGTCGTAAACAGGGCGGACTTTTTGTGTTCACCCCTACCGTAACCGCGGAAAACAACTACTGGTACCGCGGAACAGCGGATGCGATATATCAGAACCTTTCTTTCCTTCGAAATTCCCATGAACCCTATGTTGTTATCGCATCGGGTGACTGTGTATACAAGATCGATTTTAATAAACTGCTTGAATATCACATCGACAAAAAGGCCGATATTACGGTAGTCTGCAAAGATGCCGACGATATTTCCGGACTCGATCGTTTCGGAACCGTCAGGATGAACGAGGATTACAGGATCGAGGAGTTTGAAGAGAAGCCCGTTGTGGCCAAGTCATCAACAATATCATGCGGTATCTATGTTGTCAGAAGACGTGCTCTTATCGAAATGATCGAGAAGTGCGCCGAAGAAGACAGATACGATTTTGTAAGAGACGTACTTATAAGATTCAAGGATATCAAGAGGATCTACGGATACAAGATCAGAGATTACTGGCGCAACATCGCTTCGGTTGACGATTATTACGCTACCAATATGGACTTCTTAAAGCCTGAAGTACGTAATTTCTTCTTTAAGCAGTATCCCGATATCTATTCCAAGGTAGACGATCTGCCCCCGGCGAAGTACAATATGGGAGCGGTTGTCCACAATTCACTGATCGCCAGCGGAACCATCGTAAACGGAACCGTAGAGAATTCCGTGGTATTCAGGGAGACCTACATAGGTAACAACTGTACCATTAAAAATTCGATAGTGCTCAATGACGTTTATATCGGCGATAATACTCATATCGAGAACTGTATCGTTGAAAGTCACGGCACCATCAAGCCCAACTCCTTCTTTAAGGGAGAGGACGGTATCAGGATAGTGATCGAAAATAATGACAGATTTGTCATTTAGCAATAACACATGATATCATCAGGGGATGTCTTACAGGCATCCCCCTTTTGAGGTATTAAAGGATATGTTTTTGATAGCGGGGCTCGGCAATCCGGGCAAAGAATACGTAAATACAAGACACAATGCCGGATTTATGGTCGTTGATAAACTGGCCGAAAAAACCGACAGTGCTTCTTTTTCCGTAAAACACAAAGCGCTTATAACAAAAGTCGTTATCGATGGGAAAAAGGGCATACTTGCAAAACCGGTGACTTTCATGAACGCAAGCGGTGAAAGTTTAAGGGAACTTGTTGATTATTATAAGCCCGACAAACTTATCGTGGTATATGATGACATCACGCTTGATGTCGGAAGCATAAGGGTACGCAAACACGGAAGCGCGGGCGGTCATAACGGGATGAAGAGCATTATATCGTGTCTTAATACCGAAGAGTTTGAACGTGTCCGCGTCGGGATAGGGGAAAAACCGCCCAGGATGGATCTTGCCGACTGGGTTTTGGGTCATTTTCCCAAAGAACAGCTTTCGGATCTTGACAAAGCTACCGATGCTGCGGTAAATGCCCTTCGAATGATGCTTGACGATAAGACCGATGAGGCTATGAATTTATACAATCACAAGGTAGAAAGGGATCAATGAGAGTCCTTACAGAGCCTTTAAAAGAACTTGAATGTTACAAAAGAGCGGAAAATATCCTTTCACATAAGGGTACTTCGGCTCTTATTTCTGGTTGCGTGGATGCACAGAAGATAAATGTTGCATGGGGGCTTTCGGAGAAATTCTCGTCACGCATCTTTGTGACCTATTCGGATATCCGTGTCCGCGAGATATATGAAGATCTAAGGATCTACGATAAAAATGTCTGTGCTTTTCCGGCCAAGGACGTTATCTTTTACGAAGCCGACGTTCATTCCAACAAACTCACCCAGGACAGACTTATGCTCATAAAGCGCTTAATGTCGGGACTTGACGTTACCGTTGTCACGACTTTTTCGGCACTTATGAATGTAATGCCCGGTTTTGAACTGCTGGGAAAGAACATAATCTCCTTAAAAGTGGGTTCCGTGATCGATGAAAGCGCGCTTTCAAAAAAACTTACCGCCATGGGTTACGAAAAGACATATCAGGTCGAAGCCGGCGGTCAGTTTTCAATAAGAGGCGGTATAGTCGACGTATTCGATCTTACCTCGGACAATCCCGTAAGATTTGAACTATGGGGCGATGAGATCACGGATATCAGAAGCTTTGATGTTTTAAGCCAGCGCTCCATAGAAAAACTCAGGGATGTCGATATTTTCCCGGCAAAAGAACTCCCGCTTTCCACCGGTGAACTTTATGACGGACTTGAAAAGATAGAGCGTGACGCCGAAAAGGCGATAAAGAAGTTTGAAAAGAACGTTGAACCCGAGGCCGCACACAGATTAAAGGTCGCGCTTGCCGAGATAAAAGAAACTATCACGGAATTCCCGTGGAGTTTTAATGCCGACGGATACGTGCGTTATTTTACCGATGAGCCCTCAAGCGTTGCGGACTATTTTTCAAATGCCCTTTTTGTGATAGATGAACCCTCAAGAACTTTCGAACACGCCGATGCGGTGGAGCTTGAATTCAGGGAAAGTATGAAGGTCCGCCTTGAAAAGGGATACATAGTTTCGGGCCAGGCCGACATTCTTTTTACCAAAAAGGAAATACTTGGACGCCTTAAGGATTCCAACATCCTGTTTTTAAGCGCCGTAGAAAGCCGTATCAAAGATTTTGCTCCCGATGAAAGTACTTTTGTAAGTGCCCGTAACATTCCGGGATTCAATAATGATTTTGCCGATCTTATCAAAAATCTTTCGGCGTATTCAAAGCGCGGTTACAGAGTGCTTATTCTTTCGGGTTCCAGGACACGCGCCGAGAGACTTGCGGGTGATATAAGGGATTACGAAGTATCGGCGTTCTTTACCGAGGATCGTGACAGGATACTTGCGCCCGGAGAGATAGAGACGATGTACGGATTTGTATCAAAGGGATTTGAATATCCCGAGATCAAATTCGTGGTGATACCCGAAAGCGACATTTTCAAGACCGAAAAGAAAAAACGCAAGCGGCAGCAGTATGAAGGAAGCCGTGTCAACAATATCGGCGATCTTCATGTCGGCGATTATGTGGTACACGAACGCTACGGCGTAGGTATATATAAAGGCATAGAAACGATAACCGTAGGCGGAATATCCAAGGATTACATGAAGGTCGATTACCGTGAGGGCGGTGTTCTCTACGTTCCGGCTACCGGCCTTGACTGTGTCATGAAATATTCTTCCGCCGAGGGCAGAAAACCCAAGATCAACAAGCTCGGTACCCAGGAATGGTCCAAGACCACCTCAAAAGTCAAAGAAGCCGTTGATGTGGTGGCGAGGGAACTTGTTGAACTTTACGCAGCAAGAAGCTCACGCCCGGGATTTTCTTTTTCCGAAGACACACCGTGGCAGCGGGAATTTGAGGAACTCTTCCCTTACGAGGAAACACACGATCAGCTTGAGGCGATAGAAGCCACCAAGGCCGATATGGAAAGCACCAAGATCATGGACAGGCTCATATGCGGTGATGTCGGATACGGCAAGACCGAGATAGCCATACGTGCGGCTTTCAAGGCGGTGACCGACGGCAAGCAGGTCGCATTTTTAGTGCCCACCACGATACTCGCCGAGCAGCACTACAACACTTTCATGCAGCGTATGAAGGACTTCCCGGTGCGGGTAGAACTCTTAAGCCGTTTTGTGCCGCGTTCCAAACAGCTTAAGACGATAAAGGACCTTGAGGCCGGTATGGTCGATATAGTCATAGGTACCCACAGGCTTTTGTCCAAAGATATCGTATTTAAAGATCTGGGCCTGCTGGTAGTTGACGAGGAACAGCGTTTCGGTGTTACTCACAAGGAAAAGATCAAGCAGATCAAAGAAGACGTTGATGTACTGACTCTTACGGCAACGCCTATTCCCAGAACGCTTCATATGAGCCTTATCGGAATAAGGGATATGAGTATTCTTGAAGAACCGCCGAGTGACAGGCTTCCGATACAGACTTATGTCATGGAATACAACGAGGAGCTTGTCCGTGAAGCGATAGTAAGGGAACTTTCAAGAAACGGTCAGGTCTATTACGTATATAACCGTGTGAATTCGATAGCGGATACGGCGGCGACGATCCAAAAACTCGTGCCCGAAGCAACGGTTGCTTTTGCCCACGGTAAGATGAACGAGGCTGAGCTTGAACGTATAATGTATGACTTTATCCGTGGCGATATCGACGTTTTGGTGGCTACCACTATAATCGAGACCGGTATCGATATACCGAATGTCAACACGATGATCGTTCACGATTCCGACAATCTGGGACTTTCGCAATTATATCAGTTAAGGGGACGTGTCGGAAGGTCAAACCGTACGGCATATGCCTTTTTGATGTACAAACGCGACAAGACTCTTAAAGAGATCGCAGAAAAGCGCCTTCGCACGATCCGTGATTTTACGGACCTCGGAAGCGGTTACAAGATAGCCATGAAAGACCTTGAGATCCGCGGCGCCGGAAATATCCTCGGAAAGTCGCAGAGCGGTCACATGGAAGCCGTCGGATACGATATGTACTGCAAACTGTTAAATACCGCGGTGCTGACCAGAAAGGGCGAGAAGGTCGCCGAAGAGTTTGTAACAAGCGTCGATTTTGACGTGGATGCCTTCATTCCGCCCGATTACATATTAAACGAGATACAGAAACTGGATACTTACAAACGTATCGCGGATCTTAAGAGCGATGACGAGATAAAGGAAATGCGGGGGGAACTCAAAGACCGTTTCGGCATGATACCCGACAGCGTGGATAATCTCTTGTCGATAGCCGCCATCCGTATTGCTGCGAATGCGCTTTTTGTTTCGGAGATCAAAGGGCGTTACGGCGAGATAAAACTTACCTTCAAGCCCGATGCGGACATAAAAGTGGCCAACATAGACGCGCTTTTAAAACAGCACGCAAAGAGCTTAAGGCTTGAAAACTATACGGTTCCGACATTTGTGTACTATTACACCCCCACGGGAGAGGTCTTGTCGGATGAAAAGAAACTGCTTGAAACAGCGGCTTACATTCTTAAAGAAATGAGCGGATTTTTACTGTAAAAGCAAACATATCGTTAATATGGATAATGTATAATCTTCGTTGATTGTTGCGGTATTATCTGCTAAAATCACTTGAGTGGGGTTAAGGTATCGATATGAACGTAAGGCGTGATATATTACAAAAACTGGCATTGCTGACGCAGCTCGGACTTTCGTTCATCATGCCGACCCTTTTATGCGTGGGTCTTTGCTGGTTTTTGTGCGACAGATTTGCGATAGGTTCATGGATTTATATACCCGGTTTCTTTTTCGGACTCGGCGCGTCTTTTATGACGGCATACAAATTTTATCTTGCGGTTATTAACAAACAGAGCAAGGAAAAGAAACCGAAAGCTTCGTTTAACAGACATTGATTCCCCCAAATATCTGATATTAAGAGGATTACAGTTTACATGGGTTCTGAGGGTAAGATCTCTCCCGCGGTCAAAAAGGAGACGATCAATATACTTATTTATACATGCATAGGCACCGTTTTGATGTGGATCGTTTTGTTTGTGATCAACAAAACGATCAAGGACTTTGTTCCTTTCGACTATACCGTGATACTTGCGGGTGTGGGCGGCACTGCGGTGGCAACGCTCAATTTCTTTTTGATGGGGCTCACCATTCAGAAGGTGGCATCCGAAGAAGACGAGCAAAAAGCAAGGTCCATGATGCGGGTAAGCTTCACGAGACGTATGCTTTTACAGATTTTGTGGCTGATAGCCGTGTTGGCGGCCCCGTGCTTTTACTGGGTTGCCGGGTTTGCGCCTTTGCTCTTCCCGAGTATCGGTATCAAACTCACCGGTATCATAAAGTTTAAAAAGAAAACATCAAACATAAAGGAGGTGGACGGGCAACAAGATGAACATTGACATCAAAGGACCCAAAATATTATACGAGATTCCGTTTGATATTCCGGTTCTTGGCAGGATCCAGATCAGTGAGACACTTGTGGTGAGCTGGATAGTCATATTGTTGATCACGCTTCTGTGTATATGGCTGACGCACGATCTTAAAGTCGAAAATATCACAAAGCGGCAGGCATTCGCCGAAATGCTCGTGGAAACGGCCGATAAATTCGTTATCGGTAATATGGGACCGAAATTCAAATATATGGTTCCGTTTGTGGCGGCCCTGTTTTCAACAAGCCTAGTGTCGAATCTCATAAGCCTTACGGGTCTTAGAAGTCCCACGGCGGATCTTAGTACCGAAGCAGCGTGGGCGATCGTGGTATTCACGATGATAACGGCTCAGAAGATCAAATCGAGCGGTTTCGGAGGATACTTAAAGGGGTTCACACAGCCGATACCTGTTCTGACGCCTTTCAACGTATTATCGGAACTGGCAACGCCCATAAGTCTGGCATGCCGTCATTTCGGTAATATCCTGTCCGGTATAGTAATCAACGGACTGCTCTATGCGGCACTTGCCGTTGCGAGCTCAAAACTTCTGGGACTTATACCCGGAGCGGTGGGAGCCGTGTTATCGCATGTACCGATACTTGATGTCGGTATTCCCGCGGTACTGTCGGTATACTTCGACTGGTTCACGGGAGTCATGCAGGCCTACATATTCTGTATGCTGACCACCATGTATATTGCCAATGCAGCCGAAGGCTAGCACAAAGGCAAAAACGGATCTTAATTTTGTAAAAACACAAGTTTAAATAACAGGAGGAAATTAATATGGATTTTACAGTACTTGCAAAAGGTATTGCCCTTGCAGGATGCGCGATCGGAGCAGGTCTTGCACTTATCGCGGGTATCGGCCCCGGTATCGGTGAAGGTAACGCGGTTTCCAAGGCACTTGAAGCTATCGGACGTCAGCCCGAATGCAAAGGTGATGTTACTTCAACAATGTTACTTGGTTGTGCTATCGCAGAGACGACAGGTATTTACGGTTTCGTTACCGGTCTTCTTTTGATCTTCGTTGCACCCGGTATGTTCTTAGGAAAGCTTTAAGAATTCGGAAACATCATTTTAGACAGGAGGTTATGAAGAGTGTTCATATTGCTCGAAACAACACAAAATCAAGAGCTTGTTACTCTTATACCATGGACCTTCATAGCGCAGATTTTAAACCTTTTTCTTCAGATGTTTCTGATCAAGAAGTTTCTTTTTAAGCCGATCAGGGAAGTGCTTGAAAAGCGCAAAGCCAAGGCTGATGCCGAGATCGGTGAGGCTACAAAGGCCAAAGAAGAAGCTTTGGCAATGAAAGAAGAATACGAACAGAACATGTCTGAGGCAAGAGACAAGGCCAACGAGATTCTTGCCAATGCACAAAAGACCGCTACCGTTAAGAGCGAAGAGATCTTAAAAGAAGCTTCCGAAAACGCCGTATCCATTAAGGCCAAGGCTGAAAGGGATATCGAGCAGGAGAAGCGCAAAGCGGTCAATGAGATCAAAGATGAGATCGCAGGCATGGCGATGGAGATCGCCGGTAAGGTTATTGAGCGTGAGATCAGTGAAAAGGACCATGCTAAACTGATAGACGAGTTCATAGAAAATGTAGGAGTGCAGTGATCATGACAGAATACGCCGGAGTATACGGCGGAAGTCTCTATGATCTTGCCGCCGAAGAACATTTGACAGAGGCTATAAAAGATGAGCTTCTGACGGTTCGGGATATCTTCAGGGAAAATCCCGAATATATAAGACTTTTGTCCGAGCCTTCCATCGCCAAGGAAGAAAGGACCAAGATGATCGAGGATGCATTCGGAAAAGATGCCGAACGTTATCTTGTTAACTTTCTTAAGATACTGTGCGAGAAGGGGATACTCAACGAGTATGAAGGCTGCGTAAGAGAGTATGTAAAGCGATTTAACTCAGATAACGGTATCTGTGAAGCGATCGTTACCAGTGCGGTAAAACTTACAGACGCTCAGATCGACGCACTCAGGGCAAAACTCGAAAAGACAACGGGAAAGACTGTTTCCGTAGAGACAAAGATCGACCCTTATGTTGTGGCCGGTATCAAAGTCGAGATCGAAGGAAAACAGTTAGACGGCACCGTATCGTCCCGTCTGTCGGAAATTTCACGTAGAATCAACGAAACTATACTATAAGGATGGATGGATTATGCAATTAAAACCCGAAGAAATATCCAACGTCATCCGCAGTCAGATCAAATATTACGAGAACACGATCAAGCAGAACGAGACCGGCACGATCTTAAACGTAGGTGACGGTATTGCAAGAGCAGGCGGACTTATCAACTGCATGGCAGGCGAACTGCTTGAATTCGAGGACGGAAGCTTCGGTATGGCTCAGAACCTCGAAGAAAACAGTGTATCGATAGTATTGTTCGGATCGGATGAAAATATCGGTGAAGGTCAGACGGTTAAGCGTACCGGAAAGGTTGTATCCGTACCGGTAGGTGACGCCATGATCGGCCGTGTAGTTAACGCACTCGGCCAGCCTATAGACGGAAACGGTCCCATTGTAACCGACGAATTTCGTCCGGTTGAGAACACCGCTCCCGGTATATGTGAAAGACAGTCCGTATTTGAGCCTCTCCAGACCGGTATCAAGGCTATCGACTCCATGATCCCGATCGGACGCGGACAGCGTGAGCTCATAATCGGTGACCGTCAGACAGGTAAGACTACCCTTGCTACGGATACTATCATCAACCAGAAGGGCAAGGACGTTATATGTATCTATGTAGCAATAGGTCAGAAGCGTTCTACCGTTACAAACCTTGTTGAGAATCTTACAAGAAACGGAGCAATGGACTACACGATAGTTGTAGCCGCAACCGCTTCCGAGGCAAGCCCCTTACAGTACCTTGCACCCTATTCAGGATGCGCAATGGGCGAATATTTTATGAATAAAGGCAAGCATGTGCTTGTGATCTACGACGATCTTTCCAAGCATGCGGTTGCTTATCGTGCATTGTCATTACTTATCCGTCGTCCGCCCGGACGTGAGGCTTATCCCGGAGACGTATTCTATCTGCATTCAAGATTACTGGAACGTGCGGCAAAACTTGATGATGCTCACGGCGGCGGTTCACTTACCGCTCTTCCCGTTATCGAGACTCAGGCAGGTGACGTATCCGCATATATTCCCACGAACGTTATTTCCATTACCGACGGACAGATCTTCCTTGAGACAGAACTTTTCCACTCGGGTGTTATGCCGGCAGTTAACCCCGGTATCTCCGTATCCCGTGTAGGTGGTAACGCTCAGATCAAGGCCATGAAGAAAGTTGCCGGTACCCTTAAGCTTATTTATTCACAGTACAGGGAACTTCAGTCATTCGCACAGTTCGGATCTGACCTCGATGCCGATACAAAGGCTCGTCTCGATCAGGGTGCCAGAATCGTGGAAGTTCTTAAGCAGGATCAGAATGCTCCCGTACCGGTTGAAAAGCAGGTCGCCATCATTTATGCGGTTACCAAAAACTTCCTTACGGATGTAAAGGTTGAGGATGTCAAGGAATACGAAGCCGAGCTTTACGATTATCTTGATGTCGACGTAGACGGTACCGCCGCTATGCAGGCGATCGTTTCCACAGGCAAACTCGAGGAATCCACCGAGGAAAGCCTTAAGAACGCACTTACGAAATTCACCAAAGAATATATCGATAAAAAGTACGGAAATTAATCAGTTAAGGAGAAGGCTATGGCTGCAAACATGAAAGCGGTAAAGCTGCGTATCAAGAGTGTTGAAAACACTATGCAGATTACCAAAGCAATGGAACTTGTGGCATCCTCCAAACTGCGCAGAGCCAAGGAACGTTCGGACAACTGCAGGCCTTATTTCGAAGAGCTGTACGATACGCTTAAGACGATAGCTGCCGGAAATACCGACTTTTCATCGGTATATGCCAAGGCAACCGAAGCCGAGAAAGTGTGCTATGTCGTGATCGCGGGTGACCGCGGACTCGCAGGCGGATATAACGGCAACCTTTTCAAATGTTTTGAAGCAGATGCCAAAGGCAAGGATTATTCGGTCCTTCCGATAGGCAAAAAAGCCGTTGAATATTTCAAGCGCAAAAAGGCTGATATCTTAAGCGAAGAATTTGCAGAGATCGCACCTATTACAGTGGGCGACTGCTTTGAGGTTGCAAGACTGTTGTGCAATGAGTTTAAGACGGGAGAGTACAAGTCGGTAGGACTTGTATATACGGAATTTGTTTCGATGCTGTCACAGCAGCCTCATTCGGTTCCGGTGCTTCCCTTATCGGAGCTGACAGATTCCGAAAACAGGCAGGAGATCAGAAATCTCATACTGTACGAACCCCAGAGTGAGGAAGTGTTCGATGCGATAGTTCCCGAATATCTTGCGGGAGTCGTATTCGGTGCGGTATGTGACAGTGTGGCTTCCGAACAGGCAGCCCGCAGAACTGCCATGGAATCGGCAACCAGCAATGCCGAGGAGATGATCGGAAAGTTAAGTCTGTTGTACAACCGTGCACGTCAGGCCAGCATAACGCAGGAGATCACCGAAATTGTCGGAGGAGCCGAGGGTATCTGATACCCTTAGTAAATATAAAGGAGATTCGTAAATGAGCGAAAGACACATTGGCGAAGTAGTGCAGGTTACGGGACCCGTTCTTGACATTCGTTTCAAGCACGACGAACTGCCCGCATTGTTAAATGCCATTGAAATCGATAACAACGGCGTAAAGCTTACGGCCGAAGTTGCCCAGCAGATCGGCGACAATACCGTAAGGTGTATCGCCATGAATTCAACCGACGGTCTTGTAAGAGGCATACAGGCGGTTGATACCGGAGAACCGATCAAAGTTCCCGTCGGAGAGGCGTGCCTTGGTCGTGTGTTCAACCTTTTGGGAGAACCCGTTGACAACCTTCCCGCTCCCGAGACAGAGGAAAGGTGGTCGATCCATCGTCCCGCACCTTCATATGAAGATCAGGCTACATCAACCGAGATACTTGAAACAGGTATCAAGGTAGTTGACCTTATCTGCCCTTACGCTAAGGGTGGTAAGATCGGTCTTTTCGGCGGTGCAGGTGTAGGTAAGACGGTTCTTATCCAGGAGCTTATCCACAACGTTGCTACCGAGCACGGCGGATATTCGATCTTCACAGGCGTTGGTGAACGTACCCGTGAAGGTAACGATATGTACAATGAAATGAAAGAAAGCGGAGTTATCGAAAAGACCGCGTTAGTGTACGGTCAGATGAATGAGCCCCCCGGAGCAAGAATGCGAGTAGGTCTCTCGGGTCTTACGATGGCTGAGTATTTCCGTGATGTTAAGAATCAGGACGTGCTTTTGTTCATTGATAACATTTTCAGATTTACTCAGGCAGGTTCCGAGGTTTCTACCCTTTTAGGTCGTATGCCTTCAGCCGTAGGTTATCAGCCTACACTGGCTACCGACATGGGTACTCTTCAGGAGCGTATTACATCTACCAGAAAGGGTTCCATTACCTCTATTCAGGCAGTATACGTACCTGCGGACGACTTAACCGACCCCGCACCCGCTACAACATTCACCCACTTGGATGCTACCACCGTTTTGTCGCGTGATATCGCTTCCATGGGTATCTACCCTGCAGTAGATCCTCTTGATTCCACCTCACGTATTCTTACACCCGAGGTTGTAGGTCAGGAGCACTACGAAGTGGCAAGAGGTGTTCAGCGAGTTCTTCAGAGATACAAGGAACTCCAGGATATCATCGCCATCATGGGTATGGACGAACTTTCCGAAGAAGATAAGTTAACCGTTAACCGTGCACGTAAGGTACAGCGTTTCCTGTCACAGAGCTTCTCTGTAGCAGAACAGTTTACCGGTCTTGAAGGTAAGTATGTACCTCTTAAGGAGACACTTCGCGGCTTCAGAATGATTCTTGATGGCGAATGCGATCAGATTCCCGAGAGCTGCTTCCTTATGGCAGGCACCATCGACGATGTACTCGAAAAAGCAAAGAACATGTAAAGGAGGCTGTCTATGACGACATTTCCGTTACGAATCGGTACACCGGACGGC
>CACYCC010000148.1 GCA_902772805.1 uncultured Lachnospiraceae bacterium
AACTCTCTTCCCACATATCTTATAAAGAATCCGATCACGCTTATTATTGCAAAATAAAGGATTCCCGCATGTTTTTCTATAAATTCCGCAAATTTCTTTTCGTATTTAAACATATTACTCCATTCATTATTCGCAAATACGCGTTTTCTTTTTTCAAGGCTATATTATATCAAAAGATTTATTGCCGGTACAGTTTTAAAGATGGCCCGAAACACTTTAAATATAGCATGATGTGAAAAGAACGGGGCAAGCATTAAGAAGAAAAACAAAAAGCGATTATTTAGAATGTCAGTAAGTGAAAATCTGAAATCTCCAGTAAATCATCGACACGGAGGCCGTTATGACCGATATCAGCTTACAACCCAAGGCACCTAAAGATCCCGTTAAAAAGGGAAGTTCCTTTTTTATCATGCGCAACAAAGATATTTTCGGTGCGGATATTTCTACCGGAAAGGGTGTTCAGCATATCTTTGAAAGCGACGGAAGGCTTGAGGCGAGCGCAAGGCTTGTCGGTAATATCGAAGATGAAGAGATCATAAAACTTCTCGGCAGTACAGAAGGCTTTAAAAAACTTGTACGACAGATAGGCGTAAGTATCGAGGCAGAGCCTCTTACTGAGACCGCGGATTTTTGTTTTCAGATGTACGGGCATACCGATCCTTATGTTTCGGGAACCACGATCGTAAAGAGTGTAAGATGCGACGGGTCGGAAACACTTATAAATCTCGATGAGATCGAATGGAGCGGGGATGACAACATTCCCGGTCAGATAAGATTTGAATTTGATCATCCCGGCATATGCGGCAAGGCTTCGGTACGTTTCTATTTAAATGACGGATTTACGGCACCCGAGCCCGAACCCGACGAAACGGTTGATCTTAACTCCGTGGGATACGGGGAGATGATCAAGAATTCGCTTGTATCCGCAGGTAATTTAAGAAGGCTTAAAAAAGCGCTTGAAAAAGCGGCAGCCGGCAAGGCGACATGCGTTGCGTTCATAGGAGGATCTATAACTCAGGGTGCGGGCGCGATACCGATAAACACAAACTGTTATGCCAGAAAAGCTTTTGAAGGATTCTGTGACATAACGGGACGCGGATACGACGATAACGTTAAATATGTAAAAGCCGGTGTGGGAGGAACACCTTCCGAACTCGGACTTGTAAGATACGACAGTGACGTACTTGATAACGGTCTTATCACACCCGATGTGGTGGTGGTTGAGTTTGCGGTTAACGATGCGGGCGACGAGACAGGCGGAAGATGCTTCGATTCGCTTGTAAGAAAGATTTACAACGGTCCGGGAAAACCGGCGGTAATACTTATGTTTGCGGTATTCCAGGATGATTACAACCTTCAGGACCGTCTTATCCCGGTCGGAGAGGCATACGATCTTCCGATGGTAAGTGCCAAAAACTGTGTAACACGTCAGTTCTATTTAAAGAAAGAAGAGGGCAGGATAATATCCAAGAACCTGTATTTCTATGACTGTTATCATCCCACAAACGTGGGACACAGAGTCATGGCAGACGGTCTTATAAACCTGTTTGAGCTTGCCTGGAGCGATACCAAAGATCATGCGGATGTCGATATCAACAAGATCGTACCTCCCATCGGCGGTGAGTTCGAAAGCGTTCTTTTTGTTGATCGGGAGATCGATCCGGTGGGAGTTAAGGTCGATTGCGGCGGATTTGTAAAAAGAGACAACGAAACTCAGGCAGTCGAGCGCAACATGAATCTCACTCTCACTCACGAGTTTAAGAATAACTGGATGTATGACGGTTCCGACAGACGTCCGTTTGTCTTAGACGTTGAATGCAGGTCCTTAATGATCGTATATATGGACAGTGCATCACCGTCGGTCGGTAATGCAGAGGTCTATGATAACGGGGAACTTAAGATAAAGATAGATCCGCATATCGTGGGATGGACACACGCCAATGCGCTAATAGTGTTTGAAAGCGATACGAAGTCCCTTCAT
The DNA here is from genome assembly GCA_902772805.1 of uncultured Lachnospiraceae bacterium. Classification (GTDB taxonomy): domain Bacteria; phylum Bacillota; class Clostridia; order Lachnospirales; family Lachnospiraceae; genus UBA1258. The sequence goes on from CACYCC010000148.1 coordinate 1,982, forward strand.
CACGTGGAAGTAAGGCTTGATGAGGGATCTGAAGATAAGAAGTTTACGATACTCGGTTTCGGTGTGGTTAAATAAGTTTTTGGTACAGCATCAATGAACGATGGGGAGTAAGAGATGCCTTATACAGATATCAATCCAATTACAAAATGTGATTATCCGGATCCCGATGTGATCCGCGTGGGTGATGTTTATTATATGGTAAGCACCACGATGTATTTTATGCCCGGCGGAGCATTCCTTCGGTCATACGATCTTGCAAACTGGGAGCTTGTTTCATATATTTTTGATTCATTGGACGATACGCCCAATGAACGGCTCGAAAATGAACTCACCAACTATGCCGGCGGAATGTGGGCGCCTTCCTTAAGATATCATGACGGAAAATTCTATGTTGCCTTTGTGAGCCATTTTACTGAGACGACCTATCTTTTCGTGGCCGACGATCCCGAAGGAGAATGGACCAAAAAGAAGATAGAAGGTTATTATCACGACTGTTCGCTTCTTTTTGACGACGACGGCCGCAATTACATAGTATACGGCAACAAGGACATTTATCTTCTTGAACTTAAAAAGGACCTTTCGGGACCCGTTGACGGTGCAACACCCAAACTCATTGTATCGGAGCCGGAAGGATTCAAGGGACTCGGATACGAGGGCTCGCATTTTTACAAAATAAACGGAAAATACTATATCTTTTTCATACACTGGCCTCAGGGCTCGATCCGTACCGAAGCCTGCTTTATGTCTGACACGGTAGACGGTGAATATACCGGATGGGATGTATTTAAAGACGACCGCGGCGTTGAGGGCCGGGGAGTGGCTCAGGGCGGTATAGTTGATACTCCGAACGGAAAATGGTATTCGATCATGTTTCAGGACAGCGGAGCGGTAGGACGTATCCCCGTACTGGTGCCCGTTACATGGGACGGCGATAAACCCGTATTCGGACTGCACGGAAAGACGCCCAGGTCATTCAACCTTTCGGGAAGCCGTCCGTATTACAGATATGAACAGCTTTACACATCGGATGACTTTGTAAAAGAAGATATAAGCGACAGGACACTTAAACTCCAGTGGCAGTGGAACCACAGCCCCAACAACGCTCTTTGGGAGTATAAACCCGGCGGCGGTCTTGCGATAAGGACCGGCAAGATATGTTCAAATCTTACCCATGCCGTCAACACGCTTACGCAGCGTATGATGTTCCCGAAATGCGAAGCTGAGGTCACGGTCGATGCATCGGGGTTAAAAGAAGGCGATGTGGCAGGCCTGTGTGCATTGCAGGGTGAATACGGATATCTGGGTATCACGGTCAACGCCGGGATATATTATCTTATCAAAGTTGTAAGGGAAAACAAAAATCCTTCCTTTGGTATCGGAGTATCGGGCGATTATATGCCGGGCGACGTTGTTGAAAAGATAAGACTTAACGATCCGAAAGTTACACTCTGTTTAAAGCCTAATTTTGAGAATATGCAGGATAAGCTTGATTTCTTCTATTTAAAAGACGGCAGAATGGTCAAAGTGGGAGCTTCTCACAAGCTTAACTTCCGCCTCGATCATTTCACCGGTTGCAGATTCGGCCTTTTCGTATATTCAACCCGCGAATACGGCGGCGAAGCCGTGTTCACGGACTTTAAATACAGATACGAAAATTAGATTTCTTTACGGGTGGCGCGGTAGCCGGTGTGTTTTGAACGGTATTCGCTCGGAGTGCAGCCTTTGTGCTGTTTAAAGAGCCTGTTGAATGTTGAGATGCTTGAAAATCCGGCCTGCATGGCGACATCGGTGATGGAAAAATCGGGATTTGCCAGCAGATCTTCGGCTGCTTTGATGCGTCTGTAGCACAGATAATCGCAGAAAGTATAGTTGGTATAGATCTTAAACAGCCTTGAAAAATGAAACTTCGAAAAGCCCGCTCTGAAGGCGATGTCATCAAGACTGATATCTTCGGTATAGTGTGAGTCGATGTATTCGAGAGTTTGGTTGAATTTCTGAACGTATTCCTTTTGCTTGTAAGGCTTTACGGTCGGAAACAGTTCGTCTGCGTGGATATGGTTTTCGGCAAGTTTTACAAACATGTCGATAAGACGGGCCTGAATGTTAAGCTCGGAATATTCGTTCTTTTGGAAGTATTCGTTACGGATCTGTACAAGGATCTGATAAACATCATCATATACAAGAGGATATGTTTCTCTTGTGATGTGAAGAGGATGGGTGAACAGTGACTGAACACCCGCAAAACCGTCGATCTTGCTGATGATGGAAATGTTCATTAAGAAGATGAAACGTTTGCCGGTTTCCGGAGCTTTGATCTCGTGGACGTCTCCGGGCGGCACGATAAGGATGTGACCGGGTTTTAATACATAAGTCACATCATCCACTATGACGGTATAATCGTTTTCCATGGGGACGATTATCTCAAGAGCAGAGTGCCAGTGCGCCGCAAAACCGACGGGAAGGTCGTTTAACCAGATACGGTGCATGGAGTTTGGCATAAACGTAACCTTTTCTTCACTTTTTTCGGAAACGAGGCGCTCCCTGTAATCTGAATTTACAGAATTAAAATTATCGTAATTTGTTTGTTCTTTTATTGATGACATAAATGATCTATCCGTTATCTATAAAAGCCGTCAAAAGGATGCGGCGGGTAATTTGCTTAAGTACATTCTGATTTTACAATCGAGTGGGAAAAAAAGCAATATTTAAGCATTTGTCATTTTTGTGAAAAATGTCACCTCAAAGTGTTCTTTCTAGCACAAAAATAGACAAAATGACAAACAAACGGAACCCATGTGTCAAAAAACAGGTCATGACGGTGTGACAATTACCGCAAATGATGACTAAAAAATAGCATTATTTAACAAGACATAAAATTCTGTGGATAATAATATCTATTATAAAGGTAAAAATCTGCGCTGATTTTGTGCCCTTTAACGTGTGATAAAGACTTTTGCGCATCACACGTGCGCGGATCTAAGAATGGAGAGTACTATGAGTAAGAATACCAAAAAGGTTGTCATTACGTTAGGAGTGATCGCTGCGTTTGTGGTTTTGTGCGTGATACTGGCTCACGGCAAAAAGGACGATTTCCACAAAAAATACGAAGGCACGGATCTCTCGGTTGATGTAGCCGGACTTGAAAGAACAGGTACTTACTCGGGATATCTCGATGAACATTCCGACGCCAAGGATAGCGCCGAGAATGTCGATATCGACATCTTTGCGTTCACCAATACCGGTAATGGCGAGGCCAAGGTAGAAAACAATTTCGAAGGCGAGAGCAAAGTTTTATTCACCGACAACGAATCACTTGTCGAATGGAAAGTCAACATACCCGAAACGGGTTTCTATAATCTTTATCTGGAATACTATATCCCCAAATCACGTGGTGTTCAGGCAGAACGTACCGTTTACGTAAACGGCGAAGTTCCCTATGAAGTAGCAAGAAACGTATCATTTTCAAGAATGTGGACAGACGGCGGCCCCGTAAAGATCGATAACCAGGGTAACGAGATCCGTCCCACGCAGATCGAAGTATACGGATGGCAGTCAAAAGTTCTTGAAGACGATATGGGTTACGTAAAAGAGCCTCTTCGTTTCTATCTTGAAAAGGGCGAGCAGAAGATCGCGCTTGAAGCTGCCAACGAGCCCATGTATATCAAAAAGCTTTCGGTAGTGGGAGTAAAGAAATCGTTATCTTACGAAGAATATACCGCAGCGGCTCCCAAGATCGATTCTCCCGAGGAAGCCAAAGATTATCTTTCGGTTATCCAGGGTGAGAATTCGACCGTTCGTTCCGAATCTTCCCTTTATGCAAAATTTGACCGTTCATCACCCACCACTCAGCCCAACAGTGTAACCTACACGGTTCTTAACTATGTCGGCGGCGAGACCTGGAGAGATAACGGACAGTGGATAGAGTGGGATTTCGAAGTTCCTGCAGACGGTTACTACAACATCATGATCAAAGCCCGTCAGAACTATTCGCGAGGAAATGTCTCCAACAGAAAGATCTATATAGACGGAGAGGTTCCTTTCGAAGAACTCAACGAGGTTTCTTTTGCTTACGGAAACGACTGGGATTGCAAGGATCTTGCCGATGAAAACGGTACCCCTTACAACTTCTATCTTACAAAGGGTAAGCACACCATAAGAGTTGAGGCTACACTCGGAGATCTCGGCGCAATACTCGAAGAACTCGAGAATTCCACATTCAGACTCAACCAGGTATACAGAAAACTTCTTGTATATACCGGTGCGAATCCCGACCAGTACAGAGATTACAAGATCAATATCAACTATCCCGAGATCATGGATGCAATGAGTCTTGAATCCAAGAGACTTTACAAGATAGTTGACGATATGGTTGCTTATTCGGGACAGAAAGCGGACTCCATCGCTTCGGCACAGACGGTTGCCCAGCAGCTTGAACGTTTCTGCAAAAAGCCCCAGAAGATCACACTTGAGTTTACGACGTTTAAAGATAACGTTACCGCACTCGGTACCGCACAGCTTAACTTAAGTATTTCGCGTCTCGATGTGGACTACATTACTGTTTCGGGAACCGATGTCACACCCAAGAAAGAAAAAGCCAACTTCTTTACGAAGGCCTGGCATGAGATAAAGTCATTTATCGCTTCCTTCTTCGTTGATTACAACTCGGTCGGAGACGTATATGACGACAAGGACAAAGATTCACAGGTAATCAAGGTATGGGTACTTACCGGTCGTGACCAGGGTACCATCCTTAAATCGATGATCGACGATTCCTTCACACCGAATACGGGCGTACCCGTAAACGTTGAGATCGTTGACCAGGGTGCACTGTTAAGTGCCGTTATGGCCGGCCGCGGACCGAATGTCGTGCTGACCGTTAACTCAAATATCCCCGTCGACTTCGCACTTCGTGGAGCTTCGGTTGACATTACACAGTTTGAAGGCTGGGAAGAAGTTCTTTCCCATTACAAAGAAAGTTCGTACGAGCAGTTCCGTCTTGACGATGCGATCTACGGAGTACCCGAAACACAGACCTTCAACGTAATGTTCTATCGTAAGGACATTCTCGACGAACTCGGACTTACACCGCCCAACACATGGCAGGAACTCATAGAGATGCTTCCCACCATTCAGGGTAACAACCTTTCGGTAGGTATTCCTTCCGCAGCCGGTGCATCCAACATGGCGGCTGCTTCAACGGCGGTAATGAGTAACAACCCCGACCTTTCGATGTACTTCTCGCTCCTTTATCAGAACGGCGGTGACATGTACAACGAAGCGGGAACGTTTACGACGGTTGACGATGAAGCCGGTATCAAGGCATTCGATGATTACGAGAGATACTTTAACGACTACGGTCTTCCCAGCATTTACGACTTTGTAAGCCGTTTCCGTTCGGGAGAAATGCCTATAGGTATCATTTCATATCAGACATACAACACACTTATGGTTTCCGCACCCGAGATCAGAGGCCTTTGGGACTTCACACTGATCCCCGGTACCGAGAAGACACTTGAAGACGGTTCCACATATATCGACCGTTCCGACTTCGTGGCAGGTACCGCAACAATGATGATCGATTGCCACGACGGCAAAAAGGAACAGTCATGGGAATTCATGAAGTGGTGGGCAAATCCCGATACCCAGGTACGTTTCGGACGTGAGATCGAAGCACTCCTCGGATCCTCCGCCCGTTACGCCACATCCAACAGGGATGCGTTCTCACAGCTTTCCTGGAGTTATCACGATATACAGATACTCAATGAGCAGTGGGATTGGACGGTAGGTATCAGAGAAGTTCCCGGCGGTTACTACACAGGACGTCATATCACCAATGCACTTCGTAAAGTACTTAACGATAAGGACGACACCAGAGAGACAATTATCGATTATTCGGTCAAGATAGACGACGAGATAACGCGTAAGCGTAAAGAATTCGGTATGTGGACCGAAGTTAAACCGATAGGAGAAATGGAAGAATGAGAGAGTTTTTTCAAAAGTATTTCATAATGAGAAAACATGACGCCAAGGTTGCCGTCAAGAAGATGAAGCGCAGCAAGATGTGCTACCTTTTCTTAGCACCTTACGCCGTGATCTTCGCCATGTTTTTCGTATATCCCGTTGTGGCTTCCATATATTACAGTTTTACTTACTACAATATCCTGTCGAAGCCGAGATTTTTGGGACTCCAGAACTATGTATCGCTGATACTCGAAGATGAGATATTCTTAACATCCATCAAGAATACGCTCATGATAGCGATCTTTACCGGACCTTTGGGATATATAATGTCATTCATCTTCGCATGGCTCATAAACGAGCTTCCCAGATGGGTGCGTTCCGTAGCGGTAGTCGTTTTCTACGCTCCCTCGATCGCAGGTAACTGTTACGTTATCTTCTCGGTATTCTTCAGAGGTGATGCATACGGTTACGTAAATGCGTTCCTGATGAATATAGGTATAATCGATGCGCCTATCCTTTGGCTCATCAATCCCGTATACATGCTTCCGATATGTATGGTCGTAATACTGTGGATGAGTCTGGGTACCGGATTCCTTTCATTCGTTGCCGGTCTTCAGGGTATAGACGGTTCACAGTATGAAGCGGGATCCAGGGACGGTGTCAAGAACAGATGGCAGGAACTTTGGTACATCACCCTTCCCAACATGAAGCCCATGCTTATGTTCGGTGCGGTTATGTCCATAACCCAGGCATTCGGTGTCTGCGACGTTACGATGGCGCTCTGCGGTTACCCTTCAACCGACTATGCGGCACGTACGATAGTAACCCACCTTTTCGACTACGGTTTTTCAAGATTCGAGATGGGATATGCGTGTGCGATAGCAACGATACTGTTCCTGATGATGATCTTATGTAATAAAGCAATTCAGAGTCTGTTAAGAAGAGTAGGAACCTGATAATGAGCAAAAAGAAAAAGAACGCAGCAATAGAAGAAGAAGTATACGTAAAACCTCTTATCAAGAGAAGAAAACCCAACAGATCCATCGGTGGTGACATAGCCCTGTACATTTTCCTGGTACTTGTGGCCTGTATCATGGCTTTCCCCATCGTATATGCGGTAAGTGCGGCATTAAAGCCTTTGGACGAACTGTTTAAGTTCCCTCCGAGAGTATTTGCCCAGCATCCCACAATGGACAACTTTTCCGATCTGTTCGTAACGATGGGTAAATCATGGGTAACATTTTCAAGATACCTGTTCAATACGGCATTTATCACATTTGTCGGAACGGCGGGACATCTTATCGTGGCATCCATGGGTGCTTTCGTACTTGCCAAGTACGAATTCCCCGGCAATCAGACTTTCTTTAAAATCGTAACGGTAGCCATGATGTTCACGGGTTATGTTACACAGATCCCCAACTATATGCTGCTTAATAAACTCGGCTGGATAGATACATATTGGGCGATCATAATTCCCGCGTTCGCTTCTCCGATGGGCTTCTTCCTGATGAAGCAGTTTATGGAAGGTCTTCCGACTTCACTTATCGAAGCTGCCAAGATAGACGGAGCCAACGAGTGGCTGGTATTCAGACGTATAGTTATGCCCAATGTTAAACCCGCGTGGATGACACTTATCATCTTCTCGGTTCAGGGTCTTTGGAATAACAGGGCATCGACATTTATTTATTCCGAAGAAAAGAAAACACTCGTATTTGCACTCCAGCAGATACAGGCCGGCGGTATAGCACGTACCGGTCAGGGCGCTGCCGTTCTGGTAGTTGTCATGATAGTTCCGATAGCGATCTTTATCTTCTCGGAAAGCCAGATCCTTGAAACAATGGCAAGTTCCGGATTAAAAGATTAATTATAAAGAGGATGACCATGAAAAAAGTTTTTCAAAGAGCTGCGGCAATACTTTTGTCTGCAGGGATGATGATCGGCATATCGCTTCCTTCATATGCCACCACGATCGACAGAAGTTATACCTACAATTACGATTATTGGGGAGATGTTCAGGATTCACCCGATATGTATTCGGTATGTAAAGTTTTCACATCAACCGAACTCGGCCTTGAAAAGAAGCTGAACAGCCCTCAGGGAATATACGTTAAAGACAATCTTATCTACATTCTTGATACGGGAAACAACAGGATCTTGGTGTTTGAAAGAACTTCCCGTGAGACGATCAAGCTTGTCAAAGAGATCGATTCCTTTAAAGGCGCAGATCCCGATACGTTTTCTTCACCTACCGATATCGCGATCTCCGATGAGGGTAACATCTTTATTGCGGATAAAGGTAACGGAAGAATACTTAAGCTTGACAAAGACTATAATTATCTGATGGAGTTCAAGAAACCTGTTGATAATTCGCTTGACAAGGACATTGTGTTCCAGCCCACCAAGATCGCCATTGATACGGCAGAACGTGTTTACTGCGTAGCCGTAGGTATCAATAAGGGTCTCATCAAATACGAAGCCGACGGAACGTTCAACGGATTCGTGGGTGCCACCCGAGTTGTATTCGACTTCAAGATGTACTTAATGAAGAAGATCGCAACGCAGGAGCAGTTAAACAAGATGGAATCCTTTGTTCCCACCGAGTACGATAACCTCTATATGGACAAAGAAGGTTTCATATATGCCTGCACCGGTAACGTTGAAGCAGAAGATTTAAAAGCCGGCGATGCCGATTCGGTAAGAAGGATCAATCCCCTCGGAAACGATATCCTGATCAGAAACGGTGTTTACTATGACGGAGATTTCCCCGTATACGGAGATCTTTACATGGGTAACGGCGGCGGATACAACGGACCTTCACGTTTTGCCGATGTTACGGTTTTTGATAACGACTCTTATGTATGTCTTGACAGAAACAGAGGACGACTTTTCGGATATGACGATCAGGGAAGAATGATCTTTGTATTCGGCGGTGCCGGAAACATGGACGGATATTTCAGAAATCCGCTCGGTCTTGAACATATGGATTACGATCTTATCGTTGTGGACCAGCTTGACTGCACGATTACGCTTTTCACTCTTACCGAATACGGCCAGCTCATATTTGATGCCATGGATCAGTTTGACAACGGTGAATATGCCAAGTCCGGTAAAAGCTGGAAAGAGGTAATGAAGTATAACGGTAACTATGACCTTGCATATATCGGACTCGGACGTGCTTATTTAAGACAGAAGAGTTACGGCGAGGCAATGGATTACTTCAAACTCAAATATGATGACGAAAACTACTCCAAAGCTTACAAGAAATATCGTAAGGAATGGGTGGAAGATCATATAATGATCATAGTTATCGTATTGCTTGCTCTTTTCCTTATCCCTCTCGGGATCGGAAGAGTTAAGTTCCTTAAGTATCAGATTGAGATCTCGGATGCTTTCAAATATAAAGATTAACGGAGAAACGGCATGTTTGCAGCATTAAAAAGCAAAGAAAACTGGCAGAGATATTTTAAGAGTTTAAAATTCTCTCTTTACTGTCTGACTCATCCTATTGACGGATTTTGGGATCTGACACATGAAAAGAGAGGTTCCTATGCGGCCGCCACAACCATATTGTTTTTGGCTGTTGTGGCTTATGTCATAAGGCTTAAGTACACGAGTTTCATATTCATACAGGTATATTGGGAAGACCTTAACGTCTTCATGTATATAGCCAGTGTGCTGTTTCCGTTCGCACTGTTCGTGGTAGGTAACTGGGCTCTCACGACACTGTTTGACGGTAAAGGACGACTCGGTCAGGTCTACATCGCAACCTGTTATGCGATCACTCCTTATCCCCTTATCCAGTTCCCGTTAATGATCTTAAGTAATTTCATTACAACGGATGAAGCGGAGTTTTATTCGGCTATTTATGTCATATCACTTGTGTGGGTTCTGTTTATCGGAATCCTGGGTATGAGCCAGGTACATGAATACGGATTCGGTAAGAACATTTTGTTCCTGATTGCCACCGTATTTGCGATGCTCGTTATGATCTTCATACTGATGCTGTTCTTCAGTATGATTTCCCAGGGCGTGGCTTATTTTATATCATTAATCAAGGAAATGCTGTATCGACTGTAAAAGGCGGATACGAAAGAGGATCAATATGAGCAAATTAAATCCAATGAGCGAAGAAAGAAAACGCGAGATAAAGAACGCGATCATCAAGGAACTTAAGGGAATGATCTTCCCGGCAGTGTTGCTTGGAATAATCGCTGCGTTGATCGTTTTCGTAATTACATATCAGAACAGACCTACTGAAGAGGAAGTCATAGAAGTAAGAGCATTTGCCGGCGATGATACACCGATCACGCTTGAAAATGACAACATCAAGTTCGTGATGGATCCTCTTACCACACATTTTGACTTAACGGTTAAGTCAAGCGGTAAGGTCTGGCATTCGACGGCTATAGGCGGTGAAGACGATACAGTCGCCGTTGCCGAGGAAAAGTCAAAGCTTTCTTCGGATTATCTGCTTACATACGGTAATGAGGCAGGTCTTGACGTTACGCTCGATACAAATACGTACAGTACCCAGAATGGTGTTTACGAGATAGAGCAAGGCGATGATTATATAAAGATCTTATATTCCATAGGAAAAATATCCAAGGAATATGTCTTCCCGCTTGCCATCACTGTCGACAATTATAATGCTTTGATGGAAAATCTTAACAACACCGACAGATCTACCGTTAAAGGATTTTACAAAGAATATGACATCAACAAACTCGGTAAGAAGGATAACAAGGAAGAACTCTTACAGAACTATCCCCTTCTTGCAACCGAGAAACTGTTCATATTACGTGACCCCGACAGCTTAAAAGAATCCAAAAAGAAGATGCTTCAGAACTTCTTTGAAAAAGCTGGTTATACCTACGAGGATTTCTTAAGAGATAAAGAAGTTAACCAAAGAGAAGGAGTCAACACCGCTCCCGTATTTAATATGACGGTCATCTACAGACTGGACGGGGACGATCTGCTGGTTGAGGTTCCTTTTGGAGAAATTGAAGGAAAGACGGAATATCCTATTTCAAAGATATCGCTTCTTCCTTATTTCGGAGCCGGCGGTAAAGATGACGAAGGTTATATGCTTGTTCCCGAAGGCGGCGGTTCGATAATCAACTTCAATAACGGCAAGAGCAAGCAGAACATTTATTACGCAAATGTATACGGCTGGGACAGAGCTCTTGAGCGTAAGGACGTCGTTCACTCCACTCAGGCCAATTTAAATGTTTACGGAATTTCGGAAGGAAACGATTCTTTCCTGTGCATAATCGAAAAAGGCTCTTCATATGCGGCTGTAACCGCCGATGTTGCCGGCCGTAACAACAGTTACAACCATGTATGCGCCGAGTATACAATGCAGGCTCGTGAAAAATACGACCTTGGCGGTAACTCCAACAAGGATATGTATGTATATCTTGAAGAACTTCCCGCGGACGAGAGCATAGTTCAGAGATATTCATTTATCGATTCCGGAAGTTACGTGGATATGGCTCACGATTACAGACAGTACCTGATGAATGCATATCCCGGATACATAACCGCCAACGATGATACATCAACACCTGTAAATGTTGAGATCGTGGGTTCGGTAGATAAGGTAAAACAGATACTCGGTATGCCGATATCAAGACCTTTGGCACTTACAACATACAAGGAAGCCGAAGGAATGATCGAAACGCTCACATCTGACGGTATTGATAATCTGTCGGTTAAATATACCGGATGGTGTAACGGAGGCGTCAAGCAGAAAGTCCTTAACAAGGCAAGAACGATACATGCTCTGGGCAGCAAGAAAGATCTTAAAAATCTTACAGCTAAGGCCAATGAACTCGGAGTCGATCTTTATCTTGACGGCATCACGGAATATGCTTTCAAGAGTAACATTTTTAACGGTTTCTTCTCATATACCGATGCGGCAAAGTTCTTAAGCCGTAAGCGTGCGGAACTTTACGAATACAGCGCCATTACTTATGTGGCAAGAGAAGGTCTTGACAGTTATTTCCTGCTTCATCCCGACCGGATCGCGAAAATGGCCAATAACCTTACCAAGACGGCTCAGAGTTATAATGCCGGAGCTTCTTTCCAGGATATAGGTCGCGATCTTTCATCGGACTTTTACCGTAAGAATTATACTTCGCGTGAAGAAGCCATGAACCAGCAGATGGATGAGCTTAAGGCTGCCAAGGAAAGCGGAACCAAGATAATGATAAATTCAGGTAACGCTTATGCGGTTCCTTATGCGGATTTTGTTGCCGAGGTAGAACTTAAGGGAAGTGAATACACCATACTTGACGGAGGCGTTCCGTTCTATCAGATCGCTCTTCACGGATATGTAAATTACACCGGTATGCCGATAAATGTATGCGGTAATGATATAGAAGAAGTATTGCATGCCGTTGAATACGGTGCGGGACTTTCCTTCACCCTTATGGACGAATCATCGTTTACACTTCAGAAAACCATTTATCCCGAGTATTACGGTGCTGATTTCTCAAAATGGCATGACAGGATGCTTTCGATCTACAACACTTACAACGAAAGACTCGGTCATACCTTTAATCAGGAGATCACAGGTCATGAAATGCTGACCGAAGATGTAACGGTAACGGTTTACGAGGACGGCACCAGGGCATATGTAAACTACGGATATGCCGATTATGAGGTTGACGGTATCACGGTTCCGGCCAGAGATTATTATGTGGTTAAGTAATAACGGCTTATGCTATAAAGCCTATTTTGAAAGGTAATGTATTCAATGAAGAAAGAAAAAAAGGACGAAAGTCTTAAGAAGAGAGACAAAAAGTACTCCGGTCTTCAAAAGAGAAAAGCCATAGCGGGATATCTGTTTATATCTCCGTTTATAATCGGATTTCTGCTGTTCATGTTAAAGCCGTTGTTTGAATCGCTGTACATGAGTTTCTGCGAAGTTACCATAGGCCCGGGTTTTGTCAACAAAAGTTGGATTGGTCTTAAAAACTACTATGATGCGTTCAGAACGGACCCGGATTATCTTGTAAACCTTACGGATGTGCTTCCGCAGATGGTCCTTTATTCCATCGGTATCATCGTGTTCAGCTTTTTCGTATCTTTGTTGCTTAATCAGGAGTTCAAGGCAAGAGGTCTTGTACGTGCCGTTTTCTTTTTACCCGTTATAATGTCATCCGGCGTAATCCTGGGACTTGAAGAAAACAACTCACTTATGGCACAGATCGCCGATACGGTTGAGACCGCCGTTGCAAATATCAATATCACGGACGTACTTCAGGAAGTACTTGAAACCGCCGGCGTAGGTACGAGAGCTTACAGATGGGTATTTGAGATAATCGATAATATCTATGATATCGCTACCGCTTCGGGTATACAGATCATCATATTTATCTCAGGTCTTCAGAGTATATCGAGCAGTATGTATGAAGCCGCTGACATTGAGGGTTGTACGAAGTGGGAGAGCTTGTGGAAGATAACATTCCCGATGGTAAGTTCGATCTTCCTGGTAAACTGGATCTATACTGTAGTTGATTTCAGTATGAGATCGGATAACGATGTCATGCAGAAGATCGATAAAGTAATGGTCGGAGAATTAAGATACGGTCCCGCTTCAGCGATGGCCTGGTGCTATTTCCTGATAGTTACGGTATTTATAGGCATTACATCCTTCTTCATTTCAAAGGTGGTATATTACAATGACGAAAAGTAATAAAGTTGAGTTCAAAAAATACGGAACATACTGGGAAAGAAACAGAGCTTCGGGCGGATATCTGTTAAGGCATGACATCGGCGAAGTATTTGTAAAGTTCGTACGATTTATACTTCTGTTCGGTATGTGTTTCCTGATCTTACAGCCGGTTCTTAACAAGATCTCCGTAAGCTTCATGGAACAGCAGGATCTCTATAATCCCATAGTTGTTTCCATACCGCTTCATTTTACCGGGGAAAATTATAAGATTGCGGCAAAGATCATGTCTTACGGCGAATCGCTTAAGAACTCGATCATAATCTCCATCACGATCGCAATCCTTCAGACGGTAATGTGTACAATAGTGGGATACGGCTTTTCAAGATTTAAGTTCCCGCTCAAGAATCTCTGGTTTGCATGTGTAATGGCGCTTATCATCGTGCCTCCTCAAGCATTTTCGACGTCGCTTGTGATTCATTTTTATAACTTTGATATATTCGGCATAATAAAGGCCATAAAGGGCGCACCGATAAACCTTCGAGGCGGAGTTGTTCCTTACTATCTTATGAGTGCGACATGCATGGGTCTTAAGAACGGTCTTTACATTTATCTTGTAAGACAGTTTTTCAGAAATATACCTGTAGATCTTGAAGAGGCGGCATATATCGACGGCTGCGGAATGTTTAAGACATTCGTACGAATCATGGTTCCCCAGTCAAAACCCATAGTAACATCGTGCTTCCTGTTCTCACTTGTATGGCAGTGGACGGACGGTTTCTATTCCAAACTCTTTATCGGAGGCAAGAAACTTGTCAGCACATCACTTGCATCTATAGCCGATGCACTCGGTGTATACGTTGCCAGAGAACTCGGTGCTGCCAATGCACAGACCGGTGTATCGTCACAGTATACAAACTGTATCCTTTCAACGGGAACATTACTGGTAGTTCTTCCCGTAGTCGTCGTTTACCTCATCGCGCAGAAGGCGTTTGTTGAGAGTATTTCAAGTACCGGTATTAAGATGTGAGCAATTTGTGAACAATCTATTAACAAATGTTTGCATTTATATACAATTATGTTATAATTATGATGTTGATGTTTTTGTTGCATCCGGTTAACCCGGAAGGTTAGATTTTGACCGGATATGACAAATGCATAAATAAAGGAGGAAAATACTATGAGAAAGCCTATGGCAAAGAAGGTTTTAGCAGCTTCTCTTGCAGCAGCTATGACCATGAGCATTGCAGCCTGCGGTGACGAACCCGCTCCTGCAGTATCCAACACTCCCGCTTCTACCGATTCAACAGCATCTGTTGATTCAACAGACACAACTTCTGTTGATGACGGCGAAGAAGTAAGCGAGTACACCGTACTTATCGACCCCGCAACAGGTAAAGCTTACGACCTCGGCGG
This sequence comes from uncultured Lachnospiraceae bacterium, assembly GCA_902772805.1. Classification (GTDB taxonomy): domain Bacteria; phylum Bacillota; class Clostridia; order Lachnospirales; family Lachnospiraceae; genus UBA1258. Next base: position 17,034 of record CACYCC010000148.1, read on the forward strand.
TGTTGAGATCATCATCCGTGACTGGTTCACAAAGGCTGAAAGAGAGCCCGCTAAGACAGATTTCGAAGAAGCTCAGTATGCATACCAGGATTGGATCCAGGAGACCTACAACTTCAAGATCCATGGCGAGACCATCGGTGACTGGGGTTCAGTTGCTCAGGATTTCGTTGATTATGTACAGAATGGCGGAGATGATGTTAACTATGTATTCACCCTTCACTCAGGTGATCCTACAATGCTTTCCGCTGTTGACAGTGGTCTTGTATATGATCTTTCAACTCTTGACTGCCTTGATTTCAGCGAGCCCAAGTTCGCTAACGGTGTTCACAAACTTTACACCATCAACGGCGGTATTTACGCTATGAGAGCCGGATGGGCAGAACCCAGAACCGGTGTTTACTTCAACAAGCAGATCTTAAGAGATGCCGGTGTTGATCCCGAGTCTCTTTACGATATGCAGGCAAACGATACCTGGACATGGGCAGCTTTCGAAGATATCTGCGAAAAGGTTCAGCAGGATACCGATAACGACGGTACCGTTGATATCTGGGCTATCGGCGTTAACGAAGGTGTTATGACTTCTGCAGCTGTATTCTCTAACGGCGGATGCTTCGTTGGTCAGGATGCAAGCGGAAAGTACACATATGAATTCGAATCTCCCGAGACTCTCGAAGCTCTTGAATGGGCTCGTGATATGTTCACCAAGTATGACTGGAATGGTCCCGAAGGTGAAGACGGTTCTGCTCCTGCATGGGATTACTATCAGGGTCAGTTCCAGAACGGCGGATGTGCATTCTGTATCGATCAGCAGTACTGCGCAACACCCGGTAACCTTTTCTATGAGCAGCCCGAAGAACTCGGTTTCGTAATGTTCCCGAAGGGACCTAAGGGTAAGCTTATCCAGACCGCACAGGATAACATCTGCATCATTCCTTCATGCTATGATGCTGACAGAGCTTGGAAGTGCGCATTCGCTTACAGCCTTTACAACGAATTCGTTCCCGGATTCGAAGATTACAACCCTTATGTAAATACAACTGCTACGGGTAACTTCGATGAGAGAGCATGTCAGGAAACTGTTCCGCTTATGTCTGCTAACTCTACCGTTGAACTTCAGTCCATCATTCCTAACCTCGATATGGGTGCACCTTTCTTATGGCAGATCGGACCCAACTGTGCTCCTATTTCTGAGATTCTTGACGGATGCCGCGATATGTACAAGCAGTACATTGACGAAGCTAACCAGTAAGATCTTGTGTAACTGAAAACTGATTAATAACTTTTTAAACAGGCAGTGTTTTCCGGGCACTGCCTGTTTTTTTGCTGTTTAATCGTGAAAAAAACACATTTTTACACATAAAAATAGCAACAACTAATAGGATTATTGGGAGTTTAAAGTGTACTATATTAAAGAATTGCGATATAATGATTCGAAAATGCTTTCATTTACGGAGGAGCAATGAATATAAAGAAGTTATCGGTCGTCCTGATATGTGTATTATGTCTTGCCGGCTGTGGGAAAACCGAGGAAGCACCGCTTGTTATGGTAGATTCCGAGGAGGATGTTGTTTCCTACAGTTTGGTTCAGGTCGCTTATGATGACGTTATCCTTACCAAGAAAATTGAATGTACCTATTCACAGTCAAAAGCCCAGGAAGTTTCTTTTAACGTTACGGGTAAATATGTTGATAAGGTTTATGTTGCAGAGGGCGATAAGGTCAAAAAAGGAGACCTTTTATGCGAACTTTCTTCTTCCACACTTGAAGAGGAAATAGAAGAACTTGATTATAAAGTCAAGAAAAACGAGCTGAAACTCAAAAACTACGATATGGAAGAGGCTCTTGACATACAGGATCTGTATGTCTATGGTCGTGCATCACAGGATGCGGTTGAACGTATTAAAAAGAACTACGATCGTATGCGTGTGTTAACAAACGACGATCTTGAATTTGACAGGGAAGAACTTTCAAGAAAGCGTAAAGCCCTAAAAGACAGCAGACTTTATGCCACAATGGACGGTGTTGTATATAAACTTAAAACACAGCTTGAAGGATCAACATCCAAAGCCGGCGTTGTGATCATGAACATAGTTGACAGTTCGGCCTGTATGTTTGAGGTTGAGGGTATTGAATTTAAAAAATACTTTAAGGACGGAGAACCCGTCGATATGAACATCCCGTTTTCCGCCGCGGCGGGAGATTACGTGCTGCTTCCGGTTGATTACAATAATTGGACCGATAAAATGGTATTTTCCGTATATACCGGTCCCGATAATGCGGGGATCGATGTCGGAACACGCGGTACCATCACCGTGACCGAAGATGAAAAGAAACATGTTCTTTCGCTTCCCAAGGATGTTGTCCATATGGCGGGAGATGATGTTTTTGTTTATACACTCAATGAAGATAATATCAGAACCATTAAATATATAACGATCGGCCTTTACGGAGACGAAAGAGTTGAGATAATCGACGGTCTTTCGGAAGGTGAAAAGGTAGTGAAAAAATGATGATAAAAAGGTTTTTGCGAGGAACGACGGCATCTGCACTTGCCGCGTTACTAACGCTTGGCACCATATCGGGTTGTGCACTCACCCTTTCGGGGTGTCAGAAACAGAACAATGACACAACGGAATCGGTTGTTTTAAACGATCCCGTAGGCAGTACGCTTAGCTATGCAACGGTTGAAAGAAGGGACCTTTACAATTATTCGATATTAAACGGTAAGGTCGTTCCGTCGGTTTACGAATACGGATTTCCTTCAAACCAGGTTTTTGAATCATATGTAAATCTTCCGGGAATGCCTGTAAACAAGAATGACGGTCTGGTCAAAGCTTCGACGGAAAAACTCGACGATGAGACGAAAGCTGTCAAAGAAGCCATGAGCGACATGATGGAAGAATATAATGACGACATGGATGAAATGAGGGAACAGCTCGCCGTTGCCAAATCCCATGAAGAGTACTGGAAGGGCGTTGTAGACAACCTCAATTCCATGACGGATGCGGAACTTGCCAATTACAATGCTACCGCAGGCTTCGGCTGGAACGAAGATGCATGCAGATCTCAGTATTCGGCAGCCATTGCCCAAAGAGAGAGGCTTGAACTCAACATTTCCGAAAGGTCCGACAATTACGATCTTGACCTTGCGCATTTAAAAACAAGGCTTAACAGACTCGCCATTAAACGCTCGGATGTTGTTGTATCGTCAAAGATCGACGGCACAGTTGTGGCAATAAGGCTTTTCGAAGATGACAAAAGGATATCCAAAAACGTTCCGGTCGCCGGCGTCGGTGATTTTAACAATCTTGAGATCAAGACCGAATATGTCGTTACCAATGAGATCAAAAGAGCTGTTGATGTATTCGGATTCTGTAACGGAAAACGCTACGAAGTTGAGTTTGTTGAACCTGAAGCCAATGCTGTCATTTCTTCAATGGCGGATGCAAGATCGACTTTTCATATAAGCGACCCTTTAGGGGAAGTCAAGGCGGGGGATTATGTCCTAATAGTGGTAGTGAGCCGTCAAAGCCTTGATACATTAAGCGTTCCCACCGATGCCATCGGTAAAGATGATGAGGGCAGTTTTGTATATGTAAGATCGGGCGAATCTGCCGTGAAGCGCCAGATAAAGGCCGGGATCAAATCGGGTATGTATACGGAAGTTCTGTCAGGTCTTAACGAAGGCGAAGAGGTTTCCGTAGATGTTAAATCCACAAACTTTTCGAGGACTGCCGTTCTTGAAAAGGGCAGTGTATCCACAGCTTTTTCGGCAAGCGGATATCTGTTCTATTCAAACGGACAGGGCATCATGAACCCTATCGAATGGGGAACGGCCTATATCAAAGAACTTGCTGTCAAACCCAATCAGAGAGTCGCCAAGGGCGAGACCATAGCAACTATCTGGGTTACTGCGGACGATCTTGCGATACGACGCAAGGAACGTGCGATATTAAGAGCCAACGAAGATCTGAATGAACTCATCAAAGCGGGTGAGGAAGACAATAAGCGCGCGATCAAGAATAAGAGAGAATATATAAACGAGCTTACAAAGCAGGTAAATGAAATGAAAGCCGACGGAGCAACAACAGAGATAAAAGCCCCGTTTGACGGCATCATTACGAGTACATACAATTTTGAAGAAGGAGATATACTCCTTCCCGATCAGTGGTTAGCTTCCATTTCGAGTGAAGACAACTGCTATGTCGTAATAGAAGATAAGGCGGGACAGCTTACTTGCGGTAACACCGCTTCGATCGAGTATAAAGATGCTAACGATCAGAATGCAATTGCCAACGGAGAAGTCGTTACCGTGACTTCCTGGGCTTTAAGCGATGAACTTAAGGCTGACTTTACACTCATCAGAGTATCCTCCGAAGATCTTGAAAAAATGGCCGGAGCCAACATGGGCGCAGGCGGCTGGTGGAGAAGGGTGAGCTTTTCGGTCAAAGCCGACGTAAGAGAAGTAAAAGATGCGGTACTGGTACCCAAGAGTGCCGTTACTGTCGTGGACGGCATCACATACGTTACCGTTGAAGAAAACGGCAAACAGACTCTTAAAAGTTTTATAGCCGGCGGATCTGACGCGACAAATTACTGGGTCGTAGACGGCCTTTCTGAAGGAACAAAGATATGCTTGGAATAATGCTTGAAAAACTGTGGCATAAGAAATGGATGAACGTATGCCTTCTTTTGGGATGCATACTGCTGACGGCAACCGTTGTCAGCTTCCCCATTTACAGATCTGCCGCTTACAACAGAATGCTTACCGATGAATTTGAAACATATATCGTATCGGAAGGAAAGTGGCCGGCCAGAGTCGTCGGAAATACTTTATCCATGAAAGAGCCCGGCGGTAAGACACTTGCCAGAATGGAAGAATTCCCCAAGGGATTTTATGATTATATGGGGGTTGATGAAGTTGATACTTTCTTTATCATGAACCTTGCCGCAGCCAATATGAGCTCCGAGACAAAAAGGGGAGAAGCTCAGGGGTTAAGCGTAAAACTTACATCCATCGACAATGTGCTCGATCATGCCGATATCATTTACGGCGAGCCCTTTTCCGAAAAAGGTATAACGGACGACGGATATATCGAAGTTATAGTAAGCCAGTCCGCACTTATCTCAAAAGGCGTTCTGGTAGGCGAAAAGTTTACGTTTGACGATCTTAAAATGGCAGATAAGTCTCCCATAAAAGTCGTTATAACGGGTGTATTTGACGCATCCGATGACTCGGGATATTTCTGGCAGATAAAACCCGAAAAACTGGGCGATTTTCTGCTTTGCAATCCAAATGTTTTCAGAGAGAAATTTACGGGTGACAATGCCGGTAAATTTAACATAAAGCTCACTTTTGAATGTCTGTTTGACTATTCAAAGATCAAAGCGGACGATGTAAAGGATCTTGTGGCAAGGACCAACTATTATCTTAACGACAGTCCTTACAAGAAGGTGCTTGACACTCCCGATTACATGACGGTTATCGATGATTACAATATCAAGGTATCAAGGATCTCGGCAACGCTGATAATCCTGCAGGTACCTGTTCTTGCGATGCTTGCGGCATTCTTATTCATGATCTCCGGACAGATGTATGAAATGGAGAAAAACGAGATCTCCGTTATCAAATCACGAGGCAGTTCAAGTTTCCAGATCATAAGACTTTATTTTTATCAGGGACTTCTTATAACACTGGCGGGTGCGGTGGCAGGTCTTCCTCTCGGCGCATTGTTTGCCAAGATCCTGGGATCTACCAGAAACTTCCTTGAATTTAACTTTTCAAGATCTTTGAATGTTGCGTATACGGGAGAAACTTTCATTTATGCGCTTGCGGCCATGCTGGTATGCTTACTCAGCATTACGATACCTTCCATAAAGCACAGCAGAGTTTCGATTGTTAACTTAAAGCAGTCCAAGGCACTTAAGAGAAAGAGCCTCTGGGAAAAGCTGTTTGTTGATATATTGCTGCTGGGTGCATCTCTTTACGGGTATTATTCATTCAACAAAAATATGAAGGATCTCTCCAATTCCGTAATGGCGGGCGAGAGTCTCGATCCTTTGCTTTACTTCAGCTCATCACTGTTTATCGTTGGCGCGGGTCTTTTCTTTTTACGACTTCAGCCCCATATCGTAAAGCTTATATATACCATCGGCAAAAACAAATGGGGTCCCGCGAGTCATGTTTCCTTTATGGAGAACATCAAGAACGGCCGCAAACAGCAGCTTATCATGCTGTTTCTTATCATGACGGTATCTCTTGGTATGTACCATGCCACCGTTGCAAGGACCATTCTTGATAACGCGATAGAAAATACCGAGTATCTCTCGGGAAGTGACGTGATACTCAGGGAAAACTGGGTCGAGATCACCGACCGGAACGGTATATATACCGGTGAATACATCGTTCCCGATTATTCCAAATATAACGACCTCGAGATCGCTGAGAGCTTCACAAGAGTCATCAACGATCCCGCTGCCACAATAAGCGGAAATTCCAACGAAAAGATTTCGGTCACTCTTATGGGTATCCACACCAAGGAATTCGGTTCGATCACAATGGTTGACAGAGATTATCTTCAGAAGCATTACTATGAGTATTTAAACGATCTGGCCGCGGTTGAAGACGGAGTTTTACTCTCATCAAACTTTAATACAAAACTCGGATATAATGTCGGAGATACAATAGCGTTTACCAATTCCAAGAAAAAGACCGCTTCCGGAAAAATAGTCGGATTTATCGATTATTTCCCCTGCTTTTCTCCCGTGGAAAACGGCCTTAATCCCGACGGAACCGCTTTTTCCAAGGAAAACTACCTTATAGTTGCCCATTTTGATTATCTTAACAAGAAATGCGGCACATATCCTTATGAGGTATGGATGAAATTAAAGCCCGGTGCTTCGCAGAACGAACTCATCAAATGGCTTGACGACAATAAAGTTACTCTTAAGAAGTATATGAATGCCGGTGACCGTATGAACGCAACGCTTGAAGATCCGCTGTTACAGGGTACAAACGGTGTGCTTACCATGGGATTTGTGGTAACCATCATACTCTGCGCCGTGGGTTACCTGATCTACTGGGTAATGTCCATAAGAGAGCGGGAACTTATCTTCGGTGTGCTGCGTGCTACAGGTTTCCACAAAGGCGAGATATTCCATATGCTCATGAACGAGCAGATATTCTCGGGCGTATTCTCGATACTTGCGGGTATCGGGATAGGAAAGCTTACATCCTCAATGTTTGTACCCATCCTTCAGCAGGCCTATGCTTCCAAGGATCAGGCACTTCCGATGAAACTTATCACGGTTGCTTCGGATATGTACAGGCTCTACGGCGTAATTGCACTTGTAATGATAATTTCCATGTGTGTTCTGGTAGGTATACTGTTTAAGATGAACGTTACCAAGGCACTTAAGTTAGGTGAAGAATAATGAGTAATGCGGTAATTGATGCTGAAAAGATAACAAGGGTATTCCCGGTACCGGGAGGTGAGTTCACAGCCTTAAAGGGAGTGGACGCCAAGGTCGAGGCCGGAACGTTCTGTATATTAAGGGGGCGTTCGGGATCGGGTAAGACGACTCTTATGAATATCATAGGAACACTTGACGATCCGACTTCGGGAAGTGTTTCAATAAGCGGCAGACCCATAAAGGGCATGTCTTTATACGATCGCGAGGAATTGAGAAGAAAGGAAATGGGCTTTGTGTTCCAGTCGGTCTCGCTCATACCTTCGCTCAATGCCTTCCAGAATGTTGAGTTTTCCATGCGTATGGCAGGCATAAAGCCTTCCAAGGAAAGAGACAAACGTGTTGAAGAATGTCTTCGTATGGTGGGACTTGCAAACCGTATGAATCATATGCCTGCGGAAATGTCCGGCGGTGAGCAGCAAAGGGTTGCCATTGCACGTTCTTTTGCCCACGGACCTAAACTGATACTTGCCGACGAGCCCACGGCGGAGCTGGATTCACAGATGGCTGCCAAGGTGACCGAGATATTCAAAGAAATGACGCGTAAAGAAGGCATCACGATACTTATGACCACCCATGACGTAGGACTTATGGGTGCGGCCGATGAGATAATAGAGCTTGAAAACGGGGAGAGGATAAATGGCTGAGGATATGATCAGGGCCGACGGCCTCGTTAAGATTTATAAGACAAAAGAAACCGAAGTTTTAGCCCTTCAGGGACTCGATCTTTCCGTGGAAACGGGAGAACTTACAGCCATAATCGGTAACTCGGGTTCGGGTAAATCAACGTTTCTTAACATGATAGGCGGACTTGACAAGCCAAGTGCCGGATCATTGTTTGTTGCCGGACAGAATCTTTTTACAATGAGTGAAAAAGAACTTGTCCTTTACAAACGTGATACGGTAGGGTTCGTGTGGCAGAACAACGGACGTAACATGCTTCCGTTCTTAAGTGCGATCGAAAATGTTATGCTTCCCATGAATTTATCAAGTACAAAGCATAAACACGACAAGGCGCTTGAACTTCTTGAGATGGTCGGAATGAGCCACAAGAAGCACAGCCGAATGAACATGTTATCGGGCGGTGAACAACAGCGTATCGCCATTGCGATCGCACTTGCCAATTCACCCAAACTTCTGCTGGCCGATGAGCCTACCGGAAGCGTTGACTTTAAGACTGCGGATTTCATATTCGATGTATTTACGGAACTTAACAGAAACGGGCAGACCATACTTATCGTTACCCATGATATGGCGCTTTCCAAAAAGGTTCGCCGCGTCGTTGCGATAAGAGACGGAAAGATAAGTTCCGAAAGAGTACTCAAGGAAAAATATGCCGACAGACTTAAGGAAACAAACATCGACTGGAGAGCCGAGGATACGCAGGACGAGTATGCCGTTCTTGACAGGGCGGGACGTGTCCAGATACCCGCGGAACTGATAGATGAACTGTCACTTACCGACAATAAAGTCAAGATCACCAAGAAAGACAATGAGATCGTTATTACCAAACCGTAAGGTATGGTAATGACTCGTTATCACAAAGCCGTAAAAAAGGAGACTGCCATGGTTACAGCAAAAAACCCCATTTTATCGGGATTTTACCCCGATCCGTCAATATGTGCGGTTAACGATGATTTTTACCTTGTAAATTCATCGTTTGCATATTTCCCCGGTCTTCCCATCATGCACAGTAAAGACCTTGCACACTGGGAACAGATAGGAAATGTGCTCGATCGTCCCTCACAGCTGCCGCTTGAGAATGCAGAGATCTCACAGGGACTTTTTGCACCCACGATCAGATATTATGACGGACTTTTCTATGTCATCTGCACAAATGTTACTCATGGCGGAAACTTTGTGGTTACCGCAGAAGATCCGGAAGGACCGTGGAGCGAGCCGCACTACATTGAAGGCGCCGACGGTATCGATCCGAGCCTTTTCTTTGATACGGACGGAAAGTGCTATTACTGCGGTACTCACGACGATGTGAACGGTCCGAAGTTCTGGGGTGACAATACGATCTATATCCAGGAGTTTGATTATAAGAATTTTAAACTCATCGGGGAACGGTGTGAGGCGTGGAAAGGCGCTTTAAGAGACTGTGCATGGCCCGAAGGACCGCACATCTATCATATAGGAGATTATTATTACATCATTCATGCCGAAGGCGGTACGGGTCCCGAACATGCGATATGCTGCGCAAGGAGCAAAAACATTTTCGGACCTTACGAGGGCGACAAGAAAAATCCGATATTTACACACAGATTTTTGGGAAAGATGTATCCGATACAGTATGTCGGACATGCCGACCTTGTACAGAACATAAACGGCGATTACTATATGGTAATGCTTGCGGTAAGACCCACCAAGGGATTTACGACAATGGGAAGAGAGACCTTCCTTGCCAGAGTCATCTTTGAGGATGACTGGCCGCTTGTGAATCCCGGACTCGGCCGCTTATCCGAAGAACTAAACATTAAGCTTGATGCATATGTTCCCGAGTGTCCCGAAACAAGCCTTCCCAATATTTCAAAAAGATACAATTTTTCCCAAATGACCGGTTTCGGACCTGAGTTCATGACTCTCAGGAAACCGTTTACCGACGAGGCAAAACTGACGGATAAGGGACTTTTGCTTAAATGCGGTACGGATAATCTTTCGGAAAGAAAGACACCTTCCTATATCTGCATAAGGCAGGATTCCAAGCTTTTTGAAGCGAGATGCGTTCTTTTTACCGATAATCTCATGATGGGAACAAGAGCAGGTCTTTGCCTTATGCAGAGCAGTGACTATCATGTAAGATTCGAAGTTTCGGAAAATAAGGGCAGGGTAGTGCTTGTCAAAAACGGAGAGCCCGAGCTTTTGTGTGAAGATGTGTTGAGAGAAAGCCCCGCAACACTTATAATGAAAGTTGCCGGGACTTCCGCATCGTTCTATTCACTCAGTGAAAGCGGACTTGAACCGTTCGTACGCGATCTTGACATATCCGCACTTTCAACGGAAGTTGCGGGCGGATTTGTGGGCTGTACGGTAGGTATCTTCGCTACAGACGGCGAAGACAGGGAAGAACCCGTGTACGCGAACTTTAAATCTTTCTCTTATGAGCGTTTTGAGCCCAAAAAGGAAGAAGAATAGGAGGAGAGATGTTACCAGTAAGGTTTCATTTACCGGGACTGAGATATAATTACCCGCTTAATATGTTTTGGATAAGTCTTTTAAAGACACATCCCGAGTATTTCAGGGAAGGAGTGGAGATAGGCTCTCTTTTCGGATGTTTTCCGACAGCCCTCTGGAACGGCGGAAGACTTACGCCTCCGTACGACCAGTGTGATTCAAACTTTATCGAGAACGTTATAAAGAGCGTAAACGATGAAGGAGTTCCGATCAGATATACATTCACAAATCCGTTGCTTAACGAGCATGACTGTGAAGACGCATTCTGCAATTACTGTATGCAGGCTGCCGACAACGGCATGAATGAGGTAATGGTCTTTTCTCCGATACTTGAGAAGTACTTAAGGGAGAAATATCCGAACTTTGCTTATAACAGTTCAACTTGTAAAGAGATCAAAGATGTCGACGAACTGAATGCCGAGATAGATAAACCCTATAAATACGTTGTTCTTGATTACAATCTTAACAACAAATGGGATCTTCTTGATAAAGTCGAGCACAAAGAAAAACTTGAGGTGCTCGTCAATACGCTTTGTGAGCCGGGGTGCAAGAGACGAGGCGAGCATTACAGACAGATCGCCAAGGACCAGAAGACCGTACTTTTAAACCGTACGCTTCCGCCCGATAAACAGATCCCCATAAAGCACTGGCATTGCGATTACGGCGAGTATAACTGTGTTCACACCATACAGGATTATCCTACGTTCATTTCACCCAAGGACATCTGGGAAAAGTACGTTCCCGCAGGGATCAACAACTTTAAGATCGAAGGACGTACCGCAAATCTGTTCTCGCTGATCGATACATACTGTTTCTTTATGTTAAAGCCCGAGAAAGCGGGAGAAGCAAGACTTTTGCTTTTAAGAAACCTTGAAAAGCAGAGGGTTATCGTGGTCAACAAACCGCGCCCCGGCAAGTGGCCGTAAACGGAGGAAGGCATGGCAAAAGAAGTATACTGGCATCTGCCCGGTATAACCGTTCATTTCTATTTAAACCAGGTCATCATCAACTTAATGAAGGAATATCCAGACAAGTTTCATGAAGGATATAAGATCGGAAGCGTGTACGGAACATTTCCCGGAGCCATATGGAACGGCGGACGTGCCGTATTCGGGCTTACTTCGAAAGGGGATATGGAAAAGATCATTAAGACCTACAACGGCCTTAATGTTCCCGTGCGTTTTACATGGACCAATTCACTCATTGAAGAGAAGCACCTAAACGACACATATTGCAATCTCATAATGGAGCTTGCAAATAACGGATTCAATCAGGTGCTCTGCAACCGGCCCGTGCTTGAGGAATATCTTAAAAAGACTTATCCGAATTTTAAATATTTATCAAGTACCACAAAGAGGATCGTAGATCCCGCGGAACTGATGGCCGAGCTTGACAAAGATTATTATCTGGTGGTCCTTGACTACGATCTTAATCACGATGAAGAAGTGTTAAAAGCACTCGAACCGAAAGCCGATAAGATAGAGATCTTAGTTGATGAAGTATGTTTCCCGCACTGCCCCAAGCGTGTGGATCATTATAAAGATGAATCGCTCATGCAGCTTACTTTTGAAAAGGGCACATCTTTTGACTGTCCCAACAAAAAGGGAAGACCGGATTTTTCGGAATGCATGAAACGCCCTCACTTCATAAGTGCCGATGAGATCGGCTCATATGTAGACCGCGGTTTTGTGAACTTCAAGATCGTGGGAAGAGGTCTTCCGATAGATATGGTGATCGATTCCTATGTTTATTATCTCGCACTCGAAGACGAGAGAGATTTCATAAAAGAAAAGATCAAGAAGACGATCAACAAAATACTTGGAAGGTAACGATCAAAATGCGGTTTCGGGCCATGCCCGGGACCGTTTTTTATAATTTTTGATTCCTTAGGCGCACATTTTGTATACTTGAATCGTCTGACATTATGTACGAGGTAATCCATGGATATAGAAAAGTACTACGACAGGATATACAGATATATCTTCTTTAAAGTTAATAACAAAGCCCTCGCCGAAGATCTGACGCAGGAAACGTTTTTAAGATTCTTAAAAACCGAGGCCAAGGAGCCCGACCGTTTTCTTTATACTGTTGCAAGAAATCTCTGTATAGATGAATACAGACGGATCAAGCCCGTCTCAACGGACGATGAGGAAGCATTAAACGTTTCGTGCGAATTTGAAGACGATCTTGTAACAAAGGTGTCGCTAAGGGACGCGCTTGAAAAACTCGATCCCGAAGATAAGGAAATGGTGATACTAAGATTCGTAAACGAAGAACCGATGAGCGAGTTGTGCAGGATATTTGATATGTCGCGGTTTGCGATATTAAGACGGCTAAACAGATCGAAGAGTATCCTTAAAGAAACATTGGAAAGGAGACCGGCAAATGAGAGATAAAGACCTTAAAAGAGAATTACAAGAATATGCGGGAGATCCGGATTTTGTTAAAAAGGATGAGTTTATACGCAGTATTAAAAAGAACAGTGCCGGGAAGCCGGTAAACCTCTTTACGATGATACTTGTGCATGCGCGATACATAAGGGCGTATATCTGGTTGCTGTCTCTTTGTATCCTGGCATTTGCGATCTCGGTTAATGACGGCATTTTTATAGACAAGATCAAGGCTCTTTCGGATTTTATGCCGTTCTTTGCGGGACTTGGGATCATAGAAGCTTTCAGGGCAAGAGTGAATAAGATGAATGAACTTGAGAAAGTTACGGTATTCTCGGGAAAAGGAGTCTTTTTTGCCAAAGCGACCGCAGTATGTTTTGTACAGTTCATTACGATAATACTTGCCTCGGTTCTTTTACGATTAAGTCTGGGAGCGGGGATACTGTACTCATCGATGCAGATACTGATCCCGTTCCTTATCACAAACATACTTTGTTTCATCGTGGAAAGGACCTCTTTCGGAAGAGAAAACGAATGGAGCTGTCTTGGTGTGGCGGCAGCGGTATTTCTGGTAAAAAGAATAACGCTTGGCGGACTTGATATGTTCTTTTACCTTGATATGTGGGTGGTGTTTGTTATTACGATCGTTTTATTGGCCATACAAATATACGAAATAGTTAAAACTGTGAAATTGGAGGAGAAACTTTCGTGGAATTAACGGTTACGGGACTTACCAAACAATACGGCGATAAGATCGCAGTTGATAAGATGACTTTTAAACTGGAAAAAGGAGTGACCGGATTACTGGGCGCAAACGGAGCGGGCAAGACAACTCTCATGCGCATGATGTGCGGGATACTTACACCTACGGAAGGTATGATCGAGTATGACGGACACCCCGTAAACAGTGAGGAGTACAGAAACGTTTTAGGATATCTTCCTCAGGATTTCGGATATTATCCCGAATTTACGGGGATGGATTTTCTGATGTATTTCTGTGCACTCAAGGGACTGGACAAGAAAACGGCTAAGTTCAGATGCAAAGAACTGCTTGAACTTGTGGGTCTTGAAGATAAGGCCAAAGTTAAGGTAAAGAAGTATTCCGGAGGCATGAAACAGCGTCTTGGCATAGCGCAGGCACTCATAAATCGTCCCGAGGTACTGATCCTCGATGAGCCGACGGCGGGCCTCGATCCCAAGGAAAGAGTGAGATTCAGAAATCTTATAGAGGACCTTGGAAAAGTATCCGTTGTTGTGCTGTCTACTCATATCGTGTCCGATATCGAACATATTGCAGACAGGATCATCATGATGAAAAACGGACATATCATCTGGCAGGGTTCCTGGAAAGAAGAAGACGGAAGCCTCGAGGAATTTTATCTCAAGGAATTTGAATAGAACGTGCCAGGCGTAAACGGAACGTGTCCGGCACGGAATGGAGATTTATATGAAAAAGAAAAGTTGCTTTTTTACGTTATATAAATTTGAACTGCAGAAAATATTTAAAAACAGAGTTGCCCTCATAACGTTTCTGATCTTCTTCGTATTTTCTTTTATCCAGGGTGAATTCGAAGTAAGAGGAAACATAGATCCCGCGGATCTTATAAGATATCAGGCTATGGACGGCCGCGCGATCGACGATGAGCTGATAAAAGAGATGTTAACCGTTACGGATGAGATGGGGGAGCCCAAAGATCCCGACGAGATCGAGTATTCTACGGTAAGGGACTGGGTAAGAGAAGTCATAGGATACAGGTCGACACTTAAGGGCGTTGATGAAAAGAGCGTATATCAAAAAAGGGAAGAAGGCATCGCGGAAGCCTATGATGAACTGGCTTTGTCTCCGGGGGAGATCGAGTACTGGAACAGTCGTGAGAAAGACGTTAAGAAGCCTTTTGTCGGGTACGATATGACTGTTGTAAGCGGTGTTTTGGAGGGGACGACAAACTTTATAATCTATATGATACTTATTGTCGGTATAAGCCTCGCGGCTGTATTTGCCACCGAAACACAGCGTCGTACCGATCCGATGATAAGAGCTTCCATAAACGGCAGAAAAGAACTTTACTTTGCAAAGATCCTCGCCGGAATGACATATACGTTTGCCTGTCTTTTGCCGGTCATAACAGGATTTTTGGCATATATAGGTATTGCATGGGGATTTCCCGGCATGCAGGCGGCGGTACAGATCTA
>CACYCC010000149.1 GCA_902772805.1 uncultured Lachnospiraceae bacterium
ACTTTTTGAATCATTTGAAAGACTTGATGTTGTGAGAAACCGAAATATCGAAGGCACCGGTCTTGGCATGACCATTACAAGACGCCTTCTTGAACTTATGGGAAGCGAACTTAAGGTTAAGAGCACCTACGGCAAAGGAAGTACGTTTTCTTTTGAATTATGGCAAAAGATAGAGGATCCCACACCTATGGGCGATTATCGCGAAGCGATCGGCAATGCACCTTCGGGAAGCGAGTACCGCGAGTCATTCCATGCATCAAACGCCAGGTTACTGGTTGTGGATGATACGAAACTCAATATATTTGTGGTCGAAAATCTCCTCAAAAAGACAGGGATCACTATAGACACCGCTCTTAACGGAGAGGATGCCATAGCGCTTGCATCCGAAAACAGCTATGATGTCATACTGATGGATCAGCGTATGCCCGAAATGGACGGAACCGAGGCAATGCGACGTATCCGCGCATATGAGAATACTGTAGGCAAAAGAACGCCAATCATCTGCCTGACAGCTGATGTCATAAGCGGGGCTCGTGACAGATATCTCGCCCAGGGATTTGATGATTATATCACTAAGCCGATAGACGGCATTTTGCTTGAAAAGATGCTCATGAGATACCTTCCCGGGGAGAAGGTGGAGGTGATCGAAATATCCGGAAACGAGACTGTAAGCGAAAACGTGATCGGAAAAGACAATTTATTCGATGAACTCTCCGAAAGAGGCGTTGATATCATGACGGGGCTTTCCTATTGTGCCGGAGATACTGCGATGTATCGCACAATACTTGATACCTATGTCAAGGAGGGGAGCGACCGTGCACATAAGATAAAGACCTGCTTTGATACCGAAAACTGGAAGGATTACGGCATTTATGTCCATGCTCTTAAGAGCAGTTCAAAGACAATAGGAGCGGTTAAACTTTCCGAGATCGCTGCGGGTCTTGAAGCTGCGGCAAAAGAAAATGATATTGAAACCATAAAGACAGATCACTCCCTTGCGCTTCGGGAATTTGAGAAGATCGCACTTACAATAGAAAAGCATACACAAACGGGAGACTCGGAAGATGCCGGGAAGGCTGTCGACAATTTCGGTAAAGATGCGTCCGATGAGCCTGTGATCATTGAATTTTCGCCCAAAA
This sequence comes from uncultured Lachnospiraceae bacterium, assembly GCA_902772805.1. Lineage (GTDB taxonomy): Bacteria > Bacillota > Clostridia > Lachnospirales > Lachnospiraceae > UBA1258. The sequence continues at coordinate 1,140 of CACYCC010000149.1, forward strand.
ATTAACCGATTATTTTGTCCCCTCCCGACGAATAGGTAGTATAATATTTTAGACACTTAAATATTTATACTGATTGGTCGGAGGTGTGATAATGAGATTTGGCGAGGAATCGTTGGTTTATACCAATGAAAACTGTGTAGGCTGTAACAAGTGTATCAGTGCCTGCAGCTGCATGGGCGCATGCGTTTCCACAATGCCCGATGAAAACGGCAATTCCCGTATTGAAGTTGACAAAGATAAGTGTATTGCCTGTGGTGCATGCTTTGATGCATGTGAGCATCATGCAAGAGAATTCAGGGATGATACCGAAGAATTCTTTGAAGCACTCAAAAAAGGTGAAAAGGTTTCGGTTCTTATAGCTCCCGCATTTCTTGCGGATTATCCCAAAGAGTATCAGAAAGTACTGGGCGGACTCAAAAAGCTCGGTGTGGATCGTTTCATAAGTGTTTCTTTTGGCGCAGATATCACTACCTGGGCCTATATCAAATATATTCAGACTCATAATTATCTGGGCGGTATTTCACAGCCCTGTCCCGCGGTTGTGGGCTATATCGAGAGATATCTTCCCGAAGTTCTTCCAAAGCTTTTCCCCGTACAAAGCCCTATGATGTGTGCGGCCATTTATGCGCGCAAAGAGATGGGACTTAAGGAAAAACTTGCATTTATAAGCCCTTGTATCGCCAAAAAGATGGAGATCTCCGATCCCAACAACAAAGGATACATCAATTTCAACGTAACGTTTGCTCACCTTATGAAGTATATAAGGGAAAACAATCTTATGGGTGAACCCTATAACGATGAGATAGAATACGGTCTCGGATCCATATATCCCATGCCCGGCGGACTCAAAGAAAACGTATACTGGCTGCTTGGCAATGAAGTGTTCATCCGTCAGATCGAAGGCGAAAAGAGAATGTATCATTACTTAAGAGCAAACGCCGACAGGATAAAGGGCGGAAAGACCCCTTATCTCTTTATCGATGCTCTTAACTGCGAAAACGGATGTATATGCGGAACCGCTACCGAGCCCGAGATCACCGATTCCGACGATCCGCTTTACCACATTCACGATATACAGGAAAGCGTCAAGAAAAATTCCGGCAAGAGCGCATGGGCAAGAGGTCTTACCCCCGCAAAGCGCCTTGATGCATTGAACAAGCAGTTCGCGGGACTTAATCTTGATGATTACTTAAGAAAATATACCGACAGATCTCGCGAATGTGCTCACAAGATCCCTACAGAGGCACAGCTTGACGCGGTATTTAAGGAAATGAACAAATTTGACCGTGAATCAAGAGCGATCAACTGTTCTTGCTGCGGTTACGATACATGTAAAGAGATGGCTACAGCCATATTCAACGGTTACAATCACAAAGATAACTGCGTTCATTACTTAAAGGATATCGTTGAGGCCGAAAAGAAAGACGCAGAGGCAATGGTTGAGCATGAAAGCAAAGCACTTGCCGACCAGAGACAGGCCATCATGAGCACCATCAATGAGATCAACGATCGATTCAATGTATTAAGAGATTCAATGCATGACATGACTGTGGGCAATACCTCAAATGCCGAGGAAAGTTCCCGCATATCGGGTGATATGGTGGATGTATCCAATTTCTGCGACAGATTGAGCGAATCCATCAATCATATCAATGAATCACTTGCGGAACTGACCGAAAACAACATAAGAGTCGTTGATATCGCGGATCAGACAAACCTTCTGGCACTTAACGCTTCGATAGAGGCAGCACGTGCCGGAGAAGCAGGTCGCGGATTCGCGGTAGTAGCGGGACAGATAAATACTCTTGCATCCGATTCCAAGGAAACCGCGGAAAGCAGCGGAGAAGCCAACAGAAGTATTGAGAACGCGATCAAGACTATCGTTACGGAGACCGAGCAGCTGCTTGAGATCGTAAACAGCGTAAATGAGCGTGTTCAGAACCTTGCAGCTTCCACCGAGGAAATGTCCGCATCGGCCGGGATCGTATCCGCCGGTATGGAGGAAGTTCGTGAGAAACTTGCGGCACTTGTAGAAGGTGCCGAAGAATAAATAATAAATTTCAGGAGGCACAGGAATGGTATCAAATAATAAGATCGGGGTTAAAGAGATAGCTATAACGGGGTTATTGCTTGCAATATGTATTGTAAGTCAGTTTTTTAAAAGCTTAAGCATCTTCATTACGGGGCCTATCATCAATGCATGTATAGTACTTGCTGTACTTGCGGCGAATCTGGTATGCGGGATCATATTGAGTTTCATCACACCCGTAACGGCTTATTTTATAGCAGCAAGTCCGGTAATGACAGCGGTTCCGCTCATTGTTCCTTTTATAATGCTGGGTAATGCGGTACTTGCGGTTGCGGTTCACTTCCTTATCAAAAAAGATGCTTTGAAGAGTCGTAACGGCGGCGGTATAATCGCATATGTCAAAGCTGTAGCATGCGCATTGTTAAAGGGTGCATTCATGGGACTTACCATATCTCTCTGGCTGTTACCCACATTTATTCCGGCCGAAAGTCCCCTAAGACAGAAAATGCCCGTATTCCAGACAACATTTTCGCTTTATCAGTTCCTGACCGCTCTTATCGGATTTGTATATGTATACATCATCTGGGCGGCGCTTTATAAAACATTTAAGCGCGAGACCGGAAACGATGCCGGAAAGTTTTGATCACGGCTTGACATTTTGAGGAGACTTAGCAGCACGATATGGCAAACTTTACGGGAAAGGCGATAAAAGAGTCTTTCGTAAAACTGTTAAATGAAAAACCGCTTGCCAGGATAAGCGTAAAAGACATAGTCGAAGACTGCGGGATAAACCGGAATTCCTTTTATTATCATTTTCAGGACATTCCCGCACTTTTAGAAGAGATCATCACAGAGCAGGCCGACGAACTGATTGCAAACTATCCCGAGATAGAATCGCTTGAAGAGGGTATAGAGGTTGCCACCGATTTCGCGATCAAAAACAAAATGGCGGTATTTCACATCTACAATTCCGTCAATCGCGATATGTATGAAAAGTATACGATGCGTCTTATAAGACATGTCGTGACAAGATATCTTGAAGTGGCATTCAAGGATGCGGGAGTATCGCCGGAGGATAAAGATCTTGCGATAAAGCTTGTATCCTGCAGCCTGTTCGGTCTTGTATATGACTGGCTTGATTCGGGCATGAACGAGGAACGCCCTGCGGACATACACCGAGTATGCGAACTTTGCAGGGGCATACCCGAAATAATAATCGAGCGAAGTAACAGCTGAAGTTATTTAAAACATAATAAATCGATGAATTTGGGCAGACCGGAGGGTTTGCCCATTTTTTGTACAATTTAAAGGATGTGCCCAAAATTTGGACACACCCTCTTTTTTTGCCCGTTTAAAGGCTTTTTAAGCTGTTGTATAAAGGTGAATGTAAAAAGAAAACGATAGAAAAAGAAAACGATAGAAAAGGAGATTGATCAAGTTATGAAATTCGCAAAAGGTGTTGTTAAGTCAAGAGTTGTGATTTTGACGGTTGCGATCCTTTTGATGATCCCAAGCCTGTACGGCATGCTTCACACAAGGATCAACTACGATATGCTCACATATCTGCCGGAAAGCATGGATACCGTTAAAGGACAGGATATCCTTATGGAGGATTTCGGCAAAGGAGCATTTTCTTTTGTCGTAGTCGAAGGAATGAAAGATAAGGACGTAAGCGCCCTGGCAGATAAGATAAGAGCCGTCGATCACGTGGAAACGGTGCTTTGGTACGATTCGTTCGTGGATGTCGATGTACCCAAGGAAATGCTTCCCGATGAGATATATGACATATTCAATAAAGGCGACTGCACGATGCTCGCCGTATTCTTTGACAGTTCTACTTCCGCGGACGTCACGATGGATGCGATAAAGGATATCAGGAGCATCTGCAACAAAGACTGTTTTGTATCCGGAATGTCTGCGCTGGTAACGGATCTTAAAGCATTATGCGAAAAAGAAGAGCCTGTGTATGTAGGCATTGCAGTCGTACTTGCCGCTCTTTCGATGATGATATTCTTGGACGGCTGGCTTGTACCGTTTGTTTTCCTGGCAAGCATAGGAATGGCGATACTTTATAACCTGGGTTCCAATTACTTTTTGGGCGAGATGTCATACATCACCAAAGCACTTTCGGCAGTACTTCAGCTGGCAGTCACGATGGACTATTCGATATTCCTGTGGGATTCATATAACGAAAAGCTAGAGACAAATGATGACCACCACGAAGCCATGGCACTGGCGATAAAGGATACGCTCACATCCGTTGTGGGAAGTTCCGTAACCACTGTAGCCGGATTCATAGCACTTTGCTTTATGACATTTACACTCGGTGCGGACCTCGGGATCGTAATGGCCAAGGGCGTATTACTGGGAGTCATCGGATGTGTAACGATCCTTCCTTCAATGATACTTGCACTTGATAAACCTTTGCTTAAGACAAGGCATAAACCGATACTTCCCAAGATGGATAAGTTCGCCGGTGCGGTCGTAAAGATATTCCCCGTTATATTAATAATTTTTGCCGGTATCGTGGCACCCGCATATTACGGATACAGCAATACGCAGCGGGAAGTTTATTACGACATGGGCGCCTGTCTTCCCAAGGATATAGAGGTGGTAAAAGCAAACGAGAAACTGTCCGAGACATTTAATGTTGCCTCCACACATATGCTTTTGACCGACAAGGCACTTCCTGAGCAGGAAACCCGTGAAATGCTTGAAAAGATCAAGAATATCAACGGGATCAAGGATGTTTTGGGACTTGAAACGGTTGTGGGTTCACAGGTACCCGAAGCCATCATACCCGATGAACTCACCGAAATGCTTGAAAGCGACAACTGGAAACTCGTGATCATCAATTCTGAGTACCCGGTAGCGAGCGACGCGGTAAACGCCCAGATCAATGAGATCAACGAAACGGTCGGACAATATGACAAAAAGGCGATGCTCATAGGCGAAGCTCCGTGCATGAAAGACATGATAGAAACGACAGGTCATGATTTCGAAGTCGTAAACGCCGTTTCGATAATAGCGATATTCGTGATCATCATGATAGTCGAAAAGAGCATATCATTGCCGTTCATACTGATCTCGGTGATCGAACTTGCGATATTCATAAATTTGGGACTTCCGCATTATCTCGGACAGACGCTCCCGTTCATCGCACCCATATGCATCAGCACGATACAGCTTGGTGCGACCGTTGATTACGCGATACTGATGACCACCAGATACAAGGCCGAGCGTAAAAACGGACTTGATAAAAAGAACGCGGTAAAGACAGCCCTTTCGACTTCGACGGGCTCCATCATTGTAAGCGGTATGGGACTGTTTGCCGCAACGTTCGGCGTAGCGGTTTATTCAAACATCGACATCATAAGTTCGATGTGTATGCTGATGGCACGTGGCGCGATCATCAGTATGCTGTGCGTAATATTTATACTTCCGGCACTTCTTATGTTGTGTGACGGGCTGATCGTTCATACGACATTCGGTATGAAGCCCGAAGACGAAGAGACCGCCGGCAGGCTGCATATATGGCATAAATCGGTACAAGTTTCATAAAACGATCTGTGATGGTTCGGAAAGGAGATTTAAGATCATGAAAACTTCAGTTAAAAATATAGTTGCAATAACATTATCATTAACACTCGCACTGACAAGCGGCGGCGTGTGCGTTGCCAAATCCGGCGAGGATACGGTCGACAGATTGCATGATTCAATGCTTTCATCGGTAAATGACGGTGCCAATCTTGTAAATACCGTCTCTGAAGAAGAACAGGAAGTACTTGCCGATGGCACCAAGGATCTTAACGACGATGAAGTCGTATACGTATTTGCCGATTCGACCGGTGCGGTCAATAAGGTAATGGACAGCATATATATCGGGAACGATGAGGATTCCGTTATGCCCGATGCAGCAGAGCTTCCCGTAGAAGTTTCGATAAAGTATGAACTTAACGGCCGGGGTATTTCGGCCGAAGAACTTGAAGGCAAGAGCGGTCATATTACCGCAGAGCTTGAGTTTGACAATAAGCAGTTTGAGATGAGGGAAATAAACGGCAGGGAAGAAAAGATCTATGTTCCCTTTATGGTAGGTGCCGTAACGGCGCTTGACGGTAAGGATTATTCGAATGTTACCGTTTCAAACGGACGTGTGGTATATGACGGTGCCAGATATGCCGTTATCGGTGTGGCGGTTCCCGGACTAAAAGAGGACCTTGGAGAAGACGCAAAGACACTTGAGATTCCGGATTCGATAAAGATAGAGGCCGATGTGACCGGATACAAAGGAATGGGACTTTATCTTGTGGTATCCAATGAACTGTTCAGCGATCTTTCATGGGAAGCCACGGATGATATGGAAAAGTTAAAAGACGATCTTTCCAAGATCGACGATGCGATGGATGCGCTTATCGACGGATCTTCAAGACTTTATGACGGACTTGATGAGCTTTCGCAGGGGGCCGATAAGTTAAGTGACGGAGTAAGCACACTGACTTTCGGACTCGGTCAGATCGATGAGAATTCGGACGATCTCGTAAACGGAGCCCGTCAGGTTTTCAATACACTTCTTGCAACGGCTTCTGAACAGCTTTCGGCATCGGGTGTCAACGTCGGAACACTTACTGTAGACAATTATGCATCGGTACTTGAAGGAGCGGTATCTTCGGGAGCAGTCAAAAATATCGCATACAAGGAAGTGGAATCACAGGTAAATGCCAATTCGGAAACTATAAAAGCGGCAGTAACGGATGCCGTTAACGCCCAGGTAGCCGATACCGTCGAAAAAGAGGCTGCCAATATGGTAAAAGAAGGCGTAAAGCAGGCGGTTAAAGAACAGGTTACCGAACAGGTCACAGCAGCGGTAAAAGAAAACGTTAAGGCACAGGTAGCGGCCGCAGTTGCCGAAAATTACGGAATAACACCCGAGCAGGCACTCGCGGATCCGACCGCATCAGCTGTCATCGAGCAGACAGTAAACGCCAAGATGGAAAGCGAAGAGATATTGGCAACCATAGATGAAACCGTAAGTTCAAAAATGGCAACACCCGAGATCGGAGCTTTGATAGATCAAAATACGGCGGCACAGCTTGCAACACCCGAAGTAAAGGCACAGATTGAAGCGACCAAACAGGAAAAACTTTCGTCTTCCGAAGTAGCATCGATCATAAATGCCAAGACGCAGGAAACGATAAACGCCAAGATATGTGAATATGAATCATCACCTGAAGTTCAGGGAAAGATATCGGAAGGGGATCAGAAGATACTCGAGCTTAAGAGATCGCTTGACGAATACAATACTTTCTATCAGGGCATCATAGCCTACACAAACGGTGTCGGACAGGCCTATGACGGAGCCCAAAAGATCAACGCTTCCATGCCCGAACTCGTACAGGGAGTAAAGGCATTAAGAACCGGTGCGGGTGAACTCAATGACGGTCTTAATAAATTCAATGACGAAGGCATAGTTAAGATCAACGATCTTGTAAATACAACTCTTGAGGGTATGATAGACAGATTCGATACCGTCAAGGAAGTATCAAGAGATTATGCTTCTTTCACTTCCGAAGGTGAGGCAGGTAAAGGCGGTGTGAAATTCATATATAAGATCGCCTCGGATTCAAGGTCTGAACAGTAGATTTAATGCGTATTCAGGCATATGTGATGAGGTAACATTTTAGTGACTATCGCAAATATTGTGGTATAATTATAGTCATTCAGAAGGGCTTTGGTATTGATGGGTTCCCTTTACGGAGATTGACAATGAAAAACGATAGCCTAAAAAGAGAAAAGTTCGGACAGATCTTAAGACCGATACTTGGGATCGTCCTCGCCATACTGATAAATATATCTGTAAACAGGCTGGTTACGGGACTGGGGCTTCCTTTGTTTGTTGACAACATAGGAACGCTCCTTTCCGCTGCCATGGGTGGTTATCTTCCGGCTATCATAGTCGGATATTTCACCAATTTTCTTAATATGGGCGGAAATATCGAGAACGTTTATTACGCAAGTATAAGCGTTATGATCGCAACATCCGCCGCATATCTGGCATCTAAGGGATATTTTAAAAAAATATCCAAAATCATTATTACAATACCCGTGTTTGCTTTTATAGGCGGCGTACTGGGTTCGCTTGTAACATATTTCATATACGGTTACGGTGCGGGAGAAGGAATATCGATCCCGTTTATAAGCGCACTGTTAAATTCGGGATCACTGAATGTATTTTGGGCATGCATGCTCAATGATTTCCTTATCGACATAGTGGATAAAGCGATAACCGTGTTTGCTTCCGTGATCATTCTTAAATTTATTCCCGAGCGTATTCAGGATTCGTTTAATCTGGTGGGATGGAGACAGAAACCTTTCACCAAGGAAGAGATAAAGCAGTCCGACAAAAGTAAGACAAGAGGTCTTTCTCTTGAAGTACGCTTTACCCTGATCGTTGCGGGCATCATGATACTGGCCGGAGTTTTTACGACCACGATCAGCTATTTCCTGTTTCATTCTTTTGCCGTTGAGCAGTATGCCGCAACGGGCCAAGCGGTTGACGAACTTGCGCTTTCATCGATGGAAGTTACATTCGTAGCCAAAGTGGTATCGCTGTTTCTCGGTTTCTTTTTCCTGATAATAGTTGTGTGCATATGGCTTGCCAAATATAATATCGTTTATCCCATCAATGCCATGACCGTGGTTGCGGGTGAATTTGCGTCGGATGACAAAAAAGAACGTGACACCGCGGTTGAAAAGGTTGATAATTTAAAGATCTGTACGGGTGATGAGATCGAAAATCTCTACTCTTCGCTTTCTTTTATGATCGATGAGACCGTAGAGCATATGCGAAACATCAGGGAAAAGGGCGAGCAGATCTCCAAGATGCAACTGGGACTTATCACCGTGCTGGCCGATCTTGTGGAAAGCAGGGACAAAAACACCGGCGATCACGTCCGTAAGACCGCAGCTTACGTTAAACTTTTATTAAATGCAATGAAAGAAAAGGGGCTTTATCCCGACATTCTCACGGATCAGTATGTGGACGACGTTACCAATTCGGCACCTCTTCATGATATAGGAAAGATCGTTGTTTCCGATGCGATCATCAATAAAGCCGGAAGACTTGACGATGAAGAGTATACGGTGATGAAGACTCATGCCGCTACAGGCGGTAAGATAATCGAGCATGCCACGGAACTTTTGAACGATTCGGGGTATCTCGGAGAAGCCAGGCGTCTGGCGGCATATCACCACGAAAAGTGGGACGGCACGGGTTATCCCGACGGGCTTAAAGGTGAGGAGATCCCGCTGTCGGCGAGAGTTATGGCAGTTGCCGATGTGTTTGATGCATTGATGTCCAAGAGATGCTATAAGCCGCCGTTTGAATTTGACGAAGCGGTAAAGATAATAGAGGACGGATCGGGCAAACATTTCGATCCCGATGTGGTCAAGGTGTTTATGGAAAACCTTGATGCCGTCAAAGAGATCGCAAAAGAACACGAAAAGTACAATTCGGTAGTATAAGAAGGCATTTCGTACAGGTGAAATGCCGCGGAGAGAATTATGACAGGTTTGATAGTGGCTTATGCCAAAAACAGAGTGATAGGCAACAAAGGGATGATACCCTGGAGGATAAAGGGCGAGCAGAGAAGATTCAAAGAGCTCACCACGGGAAACGTCGTTATCATGGGAAGACGTTCCTATGAGGAGATAGGGCATCCCCTTCCCAACAGATTTACCATAGTGGTATCCAAAACGGCTGAGTTCACCGCCGAAAACTGTGTGACGGTCAAGAGTCTTGATGAGGCGATCGAATATGCACACAAAAACCGGCCGGATGAAAATATCTATCTTTCCGGCGGAGCGGGAATATACAGGGAAGGGCTTAAATATGCCGACAAGCTGTTTGTAACGGAGATCGACGCCGAGATCGAGGGAGATACATTTTTTCCTGAATTCGACAAGGACCTTTACGACTACAGCGTAGACGAGGAAGTGGACGGTGAGATACCGTATAAGTACGTTACATATACAAGAAAAAAACAACGAACATGATGTATTCAGGGCATTTGCGGATGCAAACGATCGTGATAAGATAAACGGACTGATAAATGCCGGGCTTGTAAAGACGGGGACGCTGGTCCTTATGGAACGAGATATCGATTTTTTTACAGGTTTCGAAAACGATTCCGGAAACGCCCCCGGAATTGTTGCTTTTAATCGGTTCGGTGACGATGCTTCCGACACTGCGAGGATTGAACTCTACGAAGCGGATAATTGTGGTTTGAACGAATATCTTGATGCCAACCGGGAAGGATTTGCTATAGGGACGAGCGAGGCGACGATCCGTGAAGAACTGTCTTACAAAAATGCCGCGATCTATGTGCTGAGGCTTGATAAAAAGATCGTATCATCGGTAACGGTATGGGACCATGACGATGAGACGGTCGCAACGGAAAATATATTTACGCTTCCCAAATACCGCAACAGACATTTTATGACGCGCATTCTCGGTACAGCGCTTGCTGACGCAAAGGCGCGGGGGATCAAAAAGGCAAGGCTTACGGTATATTCAGAAAACGCCGGTGCCGTTCGTATATATCAAAAGCTTGGATATACAATCACAAAGCACATCATTGAATTCGGAGAAGATACTGGCCTTAAGTGATGGCAGCGATGAAAGGACAGATATGCACAACGAACTTACCAGAAAAGATATAGAGGATATGGAAGCGGAGATCGAGCATCGTAAAGTGGTGGTCAGAAAGGAACTTCTGGAGCACGTCAAAGAAGCACGGTCTTTGGGCGATCTCAGCGAGAATTTCGAGTATTACGCCGCCAAAAAAGAAAAGAATCAGAACGAAAGCCGTATCAGATATCTTGAGAGGATGATCAAAACGGCGACCATTCTCGACGATGAGGCGGGGGATGACGAAGTCGGCATCAACAAGACCGTAACGATCTATATCGAAGAAGATAAGGTTGAAGAACAATACAAGATCGTAACCACCGTAAGGGAAGATTCGCTTAACGGTCTTGTTTCCAATGAATCGCCGCTCGGAAAAGCGCTTATGGGACATAAGGTCGGCGACAGAGTCGAGATACAGGTCAACAAAGATTACAGTTATTTTGCCGTAATAAAGAAAATTGACAATTCCACGATAGATGATTCGGGAAAGTTGAGGAGTTATTGATGGGAAAGCTTAACCTGATCACAAGAGTACCCACATCCAAAAGTGTTCTTGCAAGACTTATGATACTTGCGGCACTTTCGGATCAGAAGTGTGTGTTTGATGATGTAACAATGTCCAAAGATTCCGAGAATCTTTTTAACGTATTAAAAGATCTCGGATTTTCGGTGTCTTATAATCCGGGAACCCTTAGACTTAAGATCGCAGGCTGCGGAGGAGTGATGCCGAAACGTGAAGCCGCGGTATATGTAGGCAATGCGGGAACGGCTGCCAGATTTTCCGTTGCGATGCTTGCGCTTTCGGACGGGGAATATATGGTAAATGCCTCACACGAGATGTCATTAAGGCCCATGAAGGGCATACTTGATACATTAAGATCCGCAGGGGCTGAGATCATCTGTACCGAAGTTGAAGATCATTTTCCGCTTATCATAAAAGGACACAGACCGGAGAAACCCGTAAAGCTCACGGTTGATGTTTCGGAGAGTACTCAGTTTGCAAGTGCGCTTATGCTCATGAAAGGGATACTTCCCGAGGGTTCGGTGATAGAGGGCGTCAATGAAAACAGGAACTCATACATAAAATTGACCGAAGCGGTCATAAATGACTTTAAGCCCCGTATGAACGCAGAAGGCGATATTTCATCCGCCGCTTACTGCTTTGCCTCGGCACTTTTGCTGGGAGGAAGCGTTACGGTTTCCAATGCAACGCTTAAATCCGCGCAGCCCGATATCAGGTTTTTAAAACTTCTTCAAAGTTTCGGTGCACAATACAGCGAAGACGAAAGAGGCCTTAAGATCACGTGTGACACTCCGATCGTAGGAAATAAGGGAAATCTTGAACTTGATATGTCCGATTATTCGGATCAGTCAATGACGATGGCCGCACTGGCGGCAGTCAGAAGCGGAGATACTCTTATCAAAAATATAGGCCACATCCGCAAACAGGAATGTGACCGTATAACCGCGCTTTATGAGAATTTTAAAGAGATCGGTATAGAATCGGAAGCCGGAGACGACTATATACTCATCCACGGAGGAACACCTCACGGCGGAAACATAAAGACCTACAACGATCACAGGATATATATGTCGTTCTCACTTTTGGGACTTGTGACCGAAGGCATCAAAGCAGACAATCCCATGTGTGCATCCAAGAGTTATCCGGGATTCAACGACTTTATGTCCAGCCTCCGTCAACAGTTATGACCTGACCGGTCAAATATGTCGGAGCGCTTAATATCGACGATACACAATCGGCAATTTCCCCTGCGGACGCAAATCTGTCCGCGGGGATTTCTTCTTTTACGGATTCCCGTTCTTCCGGGGACAGATTCTTATTCATATCGGTATCCACAAATCCGCATGCAACGGCATTTACGGATATGTTGGAAGGAGCCAGTTCTTTGGCAAGAGCTTTGGTAAAAGAATTGATTCCTCCTTTTGTTGCCGAATAGGCGACTTCGGTGGATGCACCGATGTTTCCCCACACCGAAGAGATATTTATGATCGTGCCCTTATGGTTTCTTACCATTCCGGGAACCGCGAGTTTGCATGTATAGAAAACGGAACTTAAGTTTACGGATACGATACGGTCCCAGTCCGTTACGTCCATATCGCTTAAGAGGCCGACATATGAGATGCCCGCGTTGTTGATAAGTACATCGATGTCGCCGATTTCGGCAAATATTTTGGAAAGAGCATCAAAATCAGCCACATCGGCACGATAAGCTCTTGCTGTCACACCGTACTTGGCAGAAAGGTCGCTGCAGAGTGCATTTAGGGCATCAATGTTCTTTTCGCATATCAGATAAAGATCGTATCCTTCCCCGGCGAGTTTTTCGGCGATGGCCCGCCCAATCCCCCGGGAAGCTCCGGTGATAAGTGCTTTTTTCATTTCGGTTTCCGTTCCGCACATTTCAATGCGCTTATTAAGACTGTATTTAAGGATGACGCCATTTTTGACAACAGCGGCGCAAAAATATATAATTAATATGTTATGCGCTCAAACGGGGAAACGGTTAATTGCCGTGCCCTGTATTTGTGGTGCATCCTCTACCATTTAAACAGACGTTGCTTTCTTTTTCAAGAAAGTATTGCACGAAAGGAGGATTTATGAGCGAGATCAAAGATGTCATTATCATAGGTGCGGGCCCTGCGGGAATGTCTGCAGCTGTTTATGCGGGACGGGCAGGTCTTAAGGC
>CACYCC010000150.1 GCA_902772805.1 uncultured Lachnospiraceae bacterium
TAAAGCCGCTCTGTGGGCGGCATCACGGGTTCGTTGTAGATCGTATATTCATAAGTCTTGATCGTATCGGTGTGCCTTGGGTGGAAATCCGCGGGAACTTCTCTTGACCATACGACTCTTATATCTTCGGGAAGTCTTGTATTCAGGGCAAAAGAAACCTTTTCGGCAGGCATTCGTGCCGATGTATCATAAACTGCCATGTTGCAAAGGGCATGCACACCCGCATCGGTACGGCTGGCCCCGATCACAGCGATCTCCTCGCCATGAAGGTCGCTAAGTGCCTTATTTAATTCTCCTTCGACGGTAGGTGCGTTATCCTGCAGCTGCCAGCCCGAATACCCGGTCCCGTCGTAGGAAACACACAAAAGTACTCTTTTCATCAGAAGATCACCTTAAGTGCTATTATCACCGAAAGATATGCAAATATCACAATGTATGCCACGGCATCACGGCCCTTGTACTTAAGGGGTTTTAACTTGGTACGTCCCTTGCCGCCGCGATATCCCCTCGCTTCCATCGCCATCGCAAGATCGTTTGCCCGTCTGAATGCCGAAACAAACAACGGAACCAGAAGCGGGATCAGACTCTTGGCCTTTTTGACGATATTGCCGCTTTCAAAATCCGCGCCCCTGGCCATCTGTGCTTTCATGATCTTATCGGTCTCTTCGACGAGTATCGGGATAAAGCGTAAAGCGATCGACATCATCATCGCCACTTCATGTACCGGAACTCCGAATATCTTTAAAAATCCGAGGCCTTTTTCAAGACCGTCCGTAAGCTGGTTCGGCGTGGTGGTAAGCGTCATGATCGACGATCCGATCACCAGAAACGAAAGTCTTATCGCCATAAATCCGGCAAGCTCGATACCCTGCTTCGTGATCTTTAATTTCCACCACGAAAATACCACATCTCCCCTTGTAAGGAAGAGATTACATACGACGGATAAGAGCAAAAGAAAAAGTATCGCTCTCATACCTTTTACCATATACTTAAACGGTACTTTGGAAAGGGCGATCACACTTATTAAAAAGATAAGCGCCGGAATATATCCTATGAAATTGTCGGTTAAAAAGAGTGAGATCAGGAATATAAGAGTCCCGAACAGTTTCACTCTCGGGTCAAGCCGGTGAATGCATGAATCGACCGGATAATACTGACCAAGTGTTATATCCCGAAACATTTAGCTATAGTCTCCACGGCCGTTTCGATGTTAATGCACGAAACATCGACATCAAAGCCTTCTTTTTTGAGTTTGATAAGGGCTCTTGTAACTTCGGGCGCCCTTAACCCGATCTTTTCAAGTTCCGCCGAATGCGAAAAAACGCTCGCGGGCTCATCGTCAAATACGATCGAGCCGTGGTCCATGACCACTATCCTGTCGGCAAACTCCGCAACATCTTCCATGGAATGGCTTACCAGCACTATGCTGCAGCCTCTTTCATTTCTGATGTCGTTTAACATGTTAAGTATCTCGTCGCGTCCCGCCGGATCGAGTCCCGCGGTAGGCTCATCAAGCACCAGTATATCCGGCTCCATCGCAAGTACGCCCGCAATGGCAACACGCCTTTTCTGACCGCCCGAAAGATCGAAAGGCGACTGGTAGAAATACTCGTCTTCTATCTTAAGCTGTTTAAGTGCGGTAAAGGCTTTAAGTTCGGCTTCTTTTTGCGAAAGACCCTGATTGCGGGGGCCGAAACATACATCCGAGAAGACATCCGCTTCAAAAAGCTGATGCTCGGGATACTGGAACACGAGTCCTACACGGCTCCTTAATTCCTTTTTGGAAAAATCGGAGTCTGAAATATCGCGACCGTTAAAATATATTTCTCCCGAAGTGGGTTTGAGAAGTCCGTTTAAGTGCTGTACAAGCGTCGACTTTCCCGAGCCCGTATGGCCGATGAGTCCCACAAACTCGCCGTCGTTTATTACAAGATTAATATCGTTAAGTGCCTTACTTTCCATCGGAGTGCCGGGATTATATACATAAGACACGTGATTGATTATCATCGACATCTCTTAAGCGCCTCCGTAAGTTCATCTGTTGTAAGGATACCGTCCGGTATCGGAAGACCGCGTTTTTTGAGTTTATAGGCAAGTTCCGTGACCTGAGGAACGGAAAGCCTTAAGGATTTAAGCTTTTCAACCTGTGAAAAGATCTCCCTGGGAGTCCCTTCCATCTCGATATGTCCTTTATCCATTACAAATACACGGTCGGCATGAACGATCTCTTCCATATAATGGGTGATCAGTATGACCGTGATCTTCTCGACTTCATTGAGCCCTCTTACCGCATCGATAACTTCCTTGCGGCCGATGGGATCTAACATTGCGGTAGGTTCGTCAAGCACGATGCACTTGGGATGCATTGCCAACACGCCGGCTATCGATATACGCTGTTTCTGTCCGCCCGAGAGCCTGTTGGGGGATGATTTCCTATACTCATACATTCCGACAACCTTAAGGCTTTCCTCGACCCTTTCCCATATCTCTTTGGTGGGAACGCCCATGTTTTCGGGACCGAAAGCAACGTCTTCCTCAACAACCTGGCCTATGATCTGATTGTCGGGATTCTGAAACACCATACCCGCGGTGTTTCTGATAGTCCAGAGCTTATCGGGATCCTTGGTGTCGTTTCCGTCAACCCATACGGTACCCTCGGTCGGATAGAGAATGGCATTGATATGCTTGGCCAGAGTTGACTTTCCCGAACCGTTATGCCCGAGTATGGCTATAAACTCGCCGTGTTCGACGCTTAAAGAGACATCGTCTACGGCTGTAGTGATACCTTCGACATTGTCTTCTTCATCCCGCCTTATATATTCAAATGTGAGATTTTCGGTTTTTACGATTTCCATCTGTTACCTTGCACCGTAATGTTGTAAAATAGCATAAAGGGCAATAATACCCATATTCAAGATATTATACATTTATACCGCGGAAAAGACAAGAAATGACAGAAAGAATAAAGGCATTTATAAAAGCGGCCGGCAAAGCACTTGCCCCGTACAAAAAGAACATAATCATTCCTTTGCTTGAGATAATCGGCATCATCGTGATCTGTGCTCTGATAGTCCACTTTATCTCCGGCCACGAAACATTAAAGCAGTATGCGGCCAAAAATCCCGATATTGCCTATCAGACATCCGCCGATGTCTCGGCATCGGATAACGCATCGGATGAGACGCCTTAAAGCGAAGCGGCCAAACATTAAACTTACAAAAACGGACCGGGGTTTCACACCTTCGGTCCGTTTATTCTATAACTACCGCCTGGGAATAGAACTGCTTGAATCGTTTTATGAACAGCGTCATATCGTATTCTTCGGTCGATCTTGTGGGATCGTCCACTATCACCGTATGCTTTCCCGTATCATATCCTTTTAACAGTACGCAGTGAAGGTTTCCCTTCCATACAAGATATTCTCCGTCAACCCACCATTTTGTCGTATAACCCGGATCGTCGTTAATATAATAAGTTATCCATACTATCACGGGTTTTCCGCTCTGTACGATCTTTAAGATATCTTCAAAACTGCTGCCGGTATAATCTACCGCTCTTAAATTGCTTCCCTGCGATGCCAGATATGAGTTTGCGGCATTTACTATGGCACCCGCATAACAGCCGTAAGCGTTGGCGTTACGGGGGTTACCGACAAATTCTTCATAGAAATTCGCCTCACCGATCTTAGCCTTGGGAAGATAATTGTCCGAAAGAGTTTCTTTGGAAACATCAAATCCGAGACTGTTAAGCGCCATTGCAAGTGAAGTGATCTCGCAGCCGTTCGGAAGGGTCGGATTCTGGTCTATATGCTTAACGTCAAGCTCCACCCGCTCATCAGGCATCGTAATGGCCTCTGTAAGGGGCATATCCTCCCTGTAACGTCTGAAATACTCACCATATGCGTAAAGTATCCTTCCGTCGCTTGTAACAAGCTGGTAGCATCCGTCAGGCGATATTCCGACGCGCTTAAATTCCTCCCACTCTCCGGCTGTCTTAACCGCATTGATATATGAGGGTGAATCAAAGAGTTTTGTGCATGCCGCCGAGTAAACAATGTCATCCGTCGGTCTGAAGGTAACACCGTCCACGCTTTCGAGTATCAGCATGTAACTCATGGTGGGATTGCCGTCTTCGTTGGTAAAGGCGCGGGTGACATATCTCGATCCGTCCTGAGCAGTCAGGATCACTCCGTTCTGCTGGCTTATAAGGGCAAGCTCTTCACTTGAGAAACTTCGGGTTTCCAAAAGTTCTTCGGTATCTAAGATCACTGCGGATGTGGAGGTAACGGCTTCGTCACCGTCTTCGCCCGCCTTTTCTTTTTCTTTTTCAGCTTCCCTTGCAAGGCGCTTAGCCTCTTTCTCGGCTGCCCGCTGCGCCCTTTTCTCGGCGCGAGCCTCACGGCGTTCCTCACGCTTTATCTTGTTCTCCTCGTGAAGAACAATAGCGTTATCCCTGCATTTAACAATAAAATCTCCCAGCGGTTTTCTGTAATATATACACAGCAAAACCGCCAGGATGATCAGGCTTATTATCAATACCCTGTTGTCTTTCTTTTTCTTCATGTTAATTCCAGTTAAGATCGATCTCCGAATAAGGGACTTCGACCGTAATAAAGCCCGCGGCGAAGGGTCCCAGCTCGTACGGCGGGAACTCGATCAAAAGATGATCGTCATGCCACTCAACGCCCCAGCTTCCGATAAACGATTCTTTGTAAACATATTCATAAAGCTCGTCGGGATCGGTGATGAAAAACGGCGGATAATCATCCGGCCAGTTGATAAGACTGTCCTTTACCTTTTCGGCCACTAATCTGCGATAATCGTCCTCGGTTCCGTTAAAAAGATCCAGTATCTGCTTCTCCTCACCCGTACGGAGATCGAACAGATAATGCCTTGTCGAAGGCATACCGTGTGCGCCGCCGTAGTATTGATATCCGTCCATATCAACCGTTAGATAATCATCCTTTATGATCCCTGCGGAAACCACGGTATAATCCGTTGTATACTCACCCATATATGTTCCGTGAATATCGCACTCCGCAGGATCCGGCGCATAATTGTCGTCATCGGCAACACTCACGACAGCATCGGCATTTGCCTTAAGTATGCTGTTGATCTTATCGGCGTTGGCACTCCATTTATCATCAAGCACAAAATATTCTACGTAATATGCTTCGGTCCTTTCGCCGCAATTGGGACAATATACTTCCCTGGACATCGAATTTACCAGTCCAAGATCCATATAAGTCACTTTGGTCGTTTCAGCATCGATGTTCTTGATAACATAATCATTCGACGTGTTTTTAACGGCCGCATACCATCCTATCTCTCCGTCGGCTTCATATGCGTTCTGGTAAAAGACCGCATCTTTAAATGCCACCATGTTGGCGAGCGGATTGACGTAATTTGTAAATCCCGGCTGTTTGGTCACTTCAAAACAATCGTAAGAACTGTCGGTCTTAAGATCAAAACGCTTTACTTCAAACGTCTCATGACCGTAATTATCAAGCGTGCTCTCGGCATAATAAGCATTGTTTTCAAAAGCTGCAGTCAAACTTCCGAGACTTTCGGTAACGATCATATAAGCGTCCATAGCAGCATCATAAACGAACATATCCGTTGCATGCTGTTTCTCGCCATATACCATAAATAAGGCTTTATTGCCGTAAGCATACAAAAGCGTTGCGTTTGCGGGAGCGTTTATGAGACTTAGGCCGTTTCCGTCATACGAATAAATATTTCCGTCCTTGGAAGCATAACAGATCTGAGAGTTGTCGGTAAGTCTTGCGGACGAAAACCGACCGGTATAGTCGGTTAAGATATAATATCCGTTTAATGTGGCTACGTACTTACCGGTAATGTCTGTTGCGGTCCCCGTTACTGTATCCACCTCATATTCATGATACATTTTTGAATTGTAATCAAATGTGGTGTAATAAAGATGTCCCTTGTAATAGTCAAAGTAATAACATTCACTTGTCGTATATATCCTGTCGGCCGCTCCGGAAGCAGTGTCACACTTGTAGAAGGCATAGTTTGCGTCTTCATATGTCATGTAAACGATCACATCATCATCGTAACCGGCCAGACGATCCATGTTTAAGGGCTTATCGATAACCGAAATGATCTCTCCGTCAGAATCCGCAAAGTAAAGCTTTTCGCCGGTGTTGCCAAAAAGAAGGCACAGCTCCTTATCGACAGGCTGTGAATCTCCGGGGCCGTTATTGTCCGGTTGTGGATCGGTGCTGTCGGTCTTATCGTCCTTATCGCGTTTTTTGCGGTCTCTGTCGCTGCTGTCGGTTTCCTCGGTGTCTTTGCCTATCATCGAAGCAAGCTCAACAAGCTCACACGCCGACAATGAGAATGCGACCAGTAATACTGCGATCAATGCAAACAGTTTCTTTTTCACGTTATATGATTCCTCCCCTTTATCCGCGGCAATTCCCTTAGATATCACAATTGCAAAAGAAAATGTCCTATCTGATAATTATATTATAAAGGGCACAAAAAAACCACCCCGCTCACGAGGTGGTCTTTGTTACAGATCTTATACAAGCTCAAGAAGAACTTCCATTGCAGCATCGCCCTTACGCTGACCGATCTTAACGATCCTGGTGTAACCACCGTTACGGTTCTCGTACTTGGGAGCGATCTCGTCGAATAACTTGTTGGTCTCATCAACATATAAAACCTTGAGCATCTGACGTCTTGCATGAAGCTTTGAAGGACTGTCTTTCTTGATCTCCTTTTCAACTTCTTCGTATACGGTAACTTTCTTGCCGTCCTTAACTTCCTTGACACGCTTGCCGTCCTTGTCCTTCTTGGGAACCTTGGCGGTAACCTTTACTGTCTCGAAGTTATCCTTTTCCTTGACAGCGAGAGCAATGATACCCTCAACGATCTTCTGAACTTCCTTGGCCTTTGCTTCGGTAGTTACGATCTTGCCGTTCTGGATAAGGCTTGTTACCTGGCCTCTTAAGAGTGCCTTTCTCTGTGAAGATGTTCTGCTTAATTTTCTGTACTTAGCCATTTTGATATTTCCTTTCTCAAATAAATGGTGCATCCCCTGCCGCTCGTCGGTCTTATGCAGGCAACACATTGTTTCCACCTATGAGTTAACACGGGCGCGCTCATCGGTCTTACCGCCCATGCAATCATACGTTATTATTCTTCGACGTTGCGAAGTTTAAGTCCGAGCTCATCGAGCTTCTGGAATACTTCCTCGAGTGACTTTTTACCGAGGTTACGAACCTTCATCATCTCTTCGGGTGTCTTGTTAACGAGTTCGGCAACGGTATTGATGCCTGCTCTCTTAAGACAGTTATATGAACGAACCGAAAGTTCAAGATCGTCGATCGTCATATCAACCACGCTGGGACTTGCGGGCTCATGCTTGGGATCAAGCACGGTAAGAGTCTGTCCGCTCTCCGAAAGGTCGATAAAGAGATTGAGATGCTCGCTTAATACCTTGGCTGCAAGACTTACTGCCTCTTCGGGAGCAAGAGTGCCGTTTGTATGAACGTCAAGAGTAAGCTTGTCGAAATCGGTCATCTGGCCGACACGTGTATTCTCAACGGTCATGTTGACACGCTCAACGGGAGTGTAAACGGAGTCGATAGCGATCACTCCGATGGGAAGATCGTCATTCTTGTTTCTGTCCGCACTTACGTAACCGCGTCCCTTGGTGATGGTAAGTTCCATATAGAACTTTGTATTCTTGTCGCCGCATACGGTAGCGATCACCTGATCGGGATTCATGATCTCGATATCGGAATCTACCTGAATATCGGAAGCCTTGATGATGCCTTCGCCGGTGAAGTCGATATAAGCGGTCTTGGGTTCAGCTGAATCGCTGGTGTTTCTGATCGCAAGTTTCTTGATGTTTAAGATAATCTCAGTAACATCTTCCTTGACACCGGGAATGGAACTGAACTCGTGAAGCACGCCATCAATTTTGATCTGACTTACTGCTGCGCCGGGTAACGAAGAAAGCATTATTCTTCTTAATGAGTTACCGAGCGTGATACCGTATCCTCTCTCTAAAGGCTCGGCAACAAATCTGCCGTACTTCTTGTCATCGGATACGTCCATAACTTTAATTTCAGGTCTTTCAAAATCAAACACAGGATACTTCCTCCTTCATCATTAGAATTATGAATTGCTGTATGATCAGAATTATTTGGAATATAATTCGACGATAAGCATTTCGTTAACGGGAACATCGATCATCTCTCTGGTAGGAAGGTTCTTGATGGTACCCTTGAATGCTTCCTGGTCTACATCGATCCACTCGGGAACGATCCTGCCGCCCGTTACTTCAATGATGTCTTTGTATCTCTGTAATTCCTTGGCCTTATCGCTTAAGGAGATAACATCTCCCGCCTTGATCTGGTATGAAGGAATGTTGATGCACTTTCCGTTTACAAGAACATGCTTGTGACCTACAACCTGTCTTGCTTCTCTTCTGGTACGTGCAAATCCCATACGGAATACTACGTTGTCAAGTCTTGACTCGAGCATAACCATAAGGTTTTCACCGGTCATACCTTTCATGCGGTCTGCCTTCTCGTAGTAGTTACGGAAAGGCTTCTCAAGTACGCCGTAGATAAATTTTGCTTTCTGCTTTTCGCGAAGCTGAAGACCGTATTCACTCATCTTCTTGCCTGCGCGTGCGAATTTTCTGTTTGACTTCTTGTCATATCCCAGGAAAGTGGGATCAAGATCAAGAGCTCTGCATCTTTTTAATACAGGTGTTCTGTTTACTGCCATTTTTTAATGTCCTTTCTGTTATAGTTTACAGCCATGTCATAAACATGGTCTTCTTCCTACTTATTTAATTGGATCGATTTGCGATTCATTATACACGACGTCTCTTGGGAGGTCTGCATCCGTTATGAGGTACGGGAGTCACGTCCCTGATAGAAACTACTTCCAAACCGCATGCTGCCAATGCACGGATCGCTGCCTCACGGCCCGAACCGGGTCCTTTTACGAATACGTCAACATACTTTAAGCCATGTACGAGAGCAGCCTTTGTAGCTGTCTCTGCTGCCATCTGTGCAGCGTAAGGAGTAGATTTCTTTGAACCTCTAAATCCAAGACCACCGGCGCTTGCCCAGGAGAGTGCATTACCTTCGTTATCGGTAAGGGTAACGATTGTATTGTTGAAAGATGCCTGGATATGTGCCTGTCCCCGTTCAACGTTTTTCTTAACGCGCTTTTTTGTTACTTTTTTTGCAACTTTAGCCATGATAAACTAACCTACTTTCAACCTTTCATTCACAATTATTTCTTCTTGTTAGCAACTGTACGCTTCGGACCCTTTCTGGTACGAGCGTTTGTCTTGGTCTTCTGACCACGAACGGGAAGACCTTTACGATGACGGATACCTCTGTAGCATCCGATTTCCTGAAGTCTCTTGATGTTAAGAGCTGTCTCACGGCGAAGATCACCTTCTACCATGTAATGCTCTTCGATAACTTCACTGATCTTTTTAACTTCTTCGTCTGTAAGGTCTCTAACACGAGTGTCGGGGTTAACCTTAGCAGCTTCCAAAATCTTGTTTGAGCTTGTTCTGCCTATACCATAAATATAGGTAAGTCCGATCTCAACACGTTTTTCTCTGGGTAAGTCAATACCTGCGATACGAGCCATTTACGTTTCCTCCATTTCTGTGCGCGGCTACACGCTTACTTGCCTTTACGGCTGCACCCGTAGGTGCGTTACTGATTGATTGGGGATTTGCATCCCGGCCGGACCGGCGTCCGACTTTTCCGATATGGTACGAGCTCCCGTTTTATGAGCTCTTACGGTATCAAAAGTAATAAATACGTAGGCTCTCTACGAACATTTATACTTTAAATCCGAACTATAGCGGATTAACCTTGTACCTGCTTGTGCTTGGGATTTTCACAGATGATTCTGATCTTACCCTTACGTTTGATAACTTTGCACTTGTCGCATATCGGTTTAACTGAAGATCTTACTTTCATAGTTGCCTCCTTTCAGTTCTCCAATTTTGCTTTATTTTATGCACTTTTCAGGGCATAGTACCCCTATAGCGCACAAAAGACCGAGTATTAGTTTAACACGGCCTCTTGCTTAATGCAA
>CACYCC010000151.1 GCA_902772805.1 uncultured Lachnospiraceae bacterium
CTTGCCCATTATCCGCATCATGAGAAAATGGCAAAGCTCTGTGACCGGGAAGGCCTTTTACTGTGGGAAGAGATCCCTGTGTACTGGGCGATCGAATTTGAAAATCCCGATACATACGATCAGGCACAAAATCAGCTCAAAGAACTGATCACAAGAGATTATAACCGGGCATCCGTCATCATATGGTCTGTCGGAAACGAAAATCCCGATACCGATGAGCGCTTTAAGTTTATGAGCGGTCTTGCGGATCTTGCACATGCGATCGATCCTACGAGAATGGTTTCGGCCGCATGCCTGGTGGACGGAGCGACGTTAAGCATCAAAGACAGACTTGCCGAAAAGCTCGACATCATTGGCCTTAATGAATACTTTGGATGGTATTCTCCCAATTTTGATGAGTTAAATATGCTTTTTGAAAACAGTCACCCTCAAAAACCGGTGATCATTACGGAATTCGGTGCCGATGCCACTCCCGGTCTTCATGGAAGCATTGATGACAAGGGAACTGAGGAATGCCAGGCGGAAGTTTACAGAAGACAGATCGAAAAGATCAGGACGATCCCTTATGTTAAGGGAATGACGCCATGGATACTAATAGATTTCAGATGTCCCAGGAGAACATCATCGATCCAGGGCTTTTATAACCGCAAAGGACTTATCGCAGCGGACAGGAAATACAAAAAGCCCGCATTCTATGTGCTCAAAGATTTCTATGACAGTTTTTCATAATGTATATAGAAAAACTGTTACAGCCGCTGTTTTTATTGCATACAAAAACGGGAGATTCCTTGCGGATCTCCCGTTTGAAGCTATCATATCTGTTACATGCTCATCTTAAATATTTCAAGCATATCTTCTTCTCTTAACAGTCTTGCGGAACCCATTTCTCCGCCTACACCGACAGCACATTTATGCGCCATTGTAACAAGATCTTCTTCGGTTGCCTTGACACCGAGCTCGCGAAGATTTGTAGGCATATTGATGCTTCTGTAGAAATCTTCCATCGCCTCGATACCTTTAAGTGCGATCTCTTCATCGGTACCCTTAGCTTCAACATCCATAACATTGATCGCAAATTTCTTAAATCTCGGAAGACAATTCTTGTATACGTATCTTGCCCAGCTTCCCCAGATGGCCGCAAGTCCGGCACCGTGTGCCACATCGTAAAGACCGCCGAGTTCATGCTCGAGCTTGTGAGTCATCCAGTCACCGCCGTCATTGCCGCATCCCGTAAGACCGTTGTGTGCAAGACTTCCCGCCCACATAACTTCTGCGCGGGCATCGTAGTTCTTGGGATCGTCACGCAGTATTACCGCATTTCTTTTAACCGTACGCAGTAAACCTTCTGCAAGTGCATCCGTGATCTCCATATTTCCGCCGTTCGTGAAATATCTTTCCATCGTATGCATCATGATATCGGTACAGCCGCAGGCTGTCTGATAATCGGGAAGCGTCATTGTAAGTTCGGGATTCATGATCGCAAATTTGGGACGACCGAAGTCACTGCTGTATCCGCGCTTTACAAGACCTTCTTCCTTGGTGATAACGGAAGAATCGCTCATCTCGCTTCCGGTTGCGGCGATCGTTAAGATAACGCCGAGAGGAAGACATCCCGTAACCGTACGCTTATAATCGTAATAATCCCAGACATCACCTTCGTTGGCTACACCGTAACCGATGGCTTTTGCCGAATCTATGGCACTTCCGCCGCCTACCGCAAGCAGAAAATCAACATTTTCTTTTTTACAAAGTTCGATCCCTTCATAAACGAGACCAAGATGAGGGTTGGGAACAGCGCCCCCGAGTGTCACATAGTTAATACCGGCCGCATCGAGCGTATCGGTCACTCTCTTTAAAAGTCCCGAACGGACAACGCTTCCGCCGCCGTAATGTATCAGTACCTTGGTACCCCCGAATTCATTGATAAGTTCGGCAACACGACTCTCCGTATTTTTACCGAAAATAACTTTTGTGGGAGTAAAATACTTAAAATCAAACATAAGATCTCCTTTCCGCTTTCGCTTAAGATCGCTTAAACCCAGTTTTCCTTTATAGTTTCAGTCCCTGAACTTTACATGGCCCGAAAGGGTGATGTCGTCTTTTCCGTTCACTTTAATGTTTAATGTTCCGCCCGGCTCTTTAAAATCAATATCCACGGGTTTTCCGTTTTTGGTAAAAAGAAAATAACCCGAAGCCGTAGTTCCGCTTGCACAGGAATGTTCCCAGTAGAATTCTTTAAGTGCGGGAACATATACAAGGGGCGTAAGAGTTTTTTTACTCTCATCAAGATACATGATGCCCATGCCGGCTGTATGAAGCTCATCGGCCCATTTAACGATCGCTTTTTCGGCATCACCAAAAGAAAGATCTTTAAACCCCTCGGCTTCGATGATCGCATGGCTCATTCCGTCAAATCTGACTAGCGGAAGATCATAATCGTGTCCGTTAAATTCAAGTGTTACGCGCTCAACACTGTTTGGTGAAGGCATACTCACATGCCCCGAAAATATCCCGTTATTATCAAGTGAAACAACAACTTTTACGGGCTCTTTGGTACCGGAAGCGCTGACAGTCACGGTCCTTTCCTCTCCCGGTTTTATCCCGTTATCTCTTGCAAACAGGCATGCTGTCGTCATGGTGGCATTTCCGCAAAATTCACCGCCTGCCATATCAAGCCGGATATC
>CACYCC010000152.1 GCA_902772805.1 uncultured Lachnospiraceae bacterium
AACCACAATCCGTCGTAATGCTGAAAATACGTGGGAGTCATCAGATCGCTGTATTCATTGAATTTAGAGACCTTTCCGAACAGGTCTTCTTTGTTGGTATCCTGATGTTTCCACGGGTTTGTGACAATATCGTTTCCCGAAACAACGCTGTTGATCGTGTCACTTCCCCACTCATCTTCATAATCAAGTCTTTCCGATTTATTGTAATCTGTTGTGGAAATATCGTTACCCGATGGGTCGTTACCCGCGGAACCCGATATAGAACTATTAAGTTGTGGGTCGCTGCATGCGACAATGGCCAGCGCAAATGCTGCCAGCATGCAGATCAGTTTCTTTTTCATAACGTTCCGCAAATAACCCTTTTAAAGATAAAAGTCAATATACAATCTTACGACTGTTTAAAAATCGTCATTTTCCACACAAAACAGCTGTTCGCAAGTGCCGTTTTTTCCCGTTATCCCGGTCTGTTCGTTTTACATAATCAAAATGTGGATAAAGTGGATAACTCGGTTGAAAAATGGTTTTTAGGCAATCTTCAAAGCAAAAAATGTGGATAACCCTTCGATCTCAAAATGTCAAGTGCCTATGTCATTATTGCCTATAATTCTTAATATTTTTGTGCAAATTAACTAAAATTTCTCAGAATATCCTTCGGATCGCAATGATCGTAGTGTAAGTTGCGTTACCTATCACGATACCCTGCGACGGTGTCGCGGCATGCACGATCTGATTGTTACCCATGTATATCGCAACATGTCCCGAATAGAACAGAAGGTCACCGGGCTGAGCTTCGGAAAAGCTTGATACCGCATATCCCGCGTTTCTTTGACCGGTTCTGGGAAGTTTGACACCGAAGTGGGCATAAACGCTCATAGTAAATCCCGAACAGTCACAGCCGTCGGTTAAGCTGGTTCCGCCGTAAACATAGGGATTTCCCACAAACTGGCAGGCATAATCGACAACCTGCTGACCAAGTTCGGACGACGAGCCCGAATAGGTCTGTTTGGCAGCTTCCGCCTGTTCGGCCGCTTTCTTTTTGGCCTGCTCGGCCGCAAGAGCCGCCTGAGCCTTACGCTGTGCCTCCTCACGTGCCTTTTTCTCGGCCGCGAGACGAGCGCGCTCTTCCTCTATCGATTCGGCTTCCACAAACTCCTTGTGGATATCGACATACTCAAGCGAGATATAGCCCGACTTGTTGTTGTAGGCCACCTTGGCAAATCCGTCTTCTTCGGCCAGTACTACAAGGTCGTCACCTCTTGAGAAGGTTCCCAGTATTGCCGACTGAACGGTGGGTTTTTCCCTGACACGAAGTGTCCCCGTATTGATGGTGGCATACGTGATCTCAACGTCTCTCGCCTCTTTTATGGCGTCAACGCCGGTGATACAGTATTCGCCCTTAACATATCCGGTAACGGTACCGCTCTTTATCTTGTACCATCCGTTTTCTTCTTCGATATAGTGACCGACCGATTCGTCATAGAGTTTGCCCAGAACTTTACCCTTCTTTTCATCCGGATAATCCCTGATGTTCACCCAGCCGCTCACGTCGGCGATGACAAGGTCGGAATACGGTCTGTTATCCACGGTCTCCACGACCATGTTGTCGCTTCCGCCGGGCACATACGCATATGAAGTTAATTTTACGGCGCCGAACAATGTTACGATCACGGCAAAAGAAAACAATAATCTCTTCATAGCTGTTTTATCTTAAGATATCTCCCTGTACCGAAGAAACCGCATTGGCTCCGTCCGATACGGCTGTGATTATCTGTCTTAAAGGTTTCTTGCGGATATCTCCGGCAACATATATTCCGGGGATCGAGGTCCTGCAGTCCTCTCCGGCAAGAACATAACCCGTCTCATCGGTATCTGCGCCGATGCTCTTTAATATATCGGATACGGGCACGATACCTACGGCAAT
The DNA here is from genome assembly GCA_902772805.1 of uncultured Lachnospiraceae bacterium. GTDB lineage: Bacteria > Bacillota > Clostridia > Lachnospirales > Lachnospiraceae > UBA1258. The sequence goes on from CACYCC010000152.1 coordinate 1,922, forward strand.
AAATACGCCGTTTACGGGAAGTTCGGATTCTTCACCCGTCTTTTTGTTGACAAGTGAAAGTGAACTTACGGAATCTTCACCGTTTATCGATTTAACCTGTGTATCCCAGATACATTCAACATTTTCGAGTTTGAAAAGTGCCTCCGCAAGCGAGTGGGCCGCTCTTAACGTATCGCGTCTGTGGATCAGATATACCTTCTTGCATGCTCTTGCAAGGTAGATGGCATCTTCGACCGCAACATCGGATCCGCCTACAACCGCAACCTCACGCTTTCTGAAAAACGCTCCGTCACAGGTTGCGCAGTAGGAAACGCCCATTCCGGCAAGTTCGGCTTCACCGGGTACATTAAGAAGCGCATGCGATGCGCCTGTAGCCACGATGATCGTCTTGGCCGTAAAAGCTCCCTCCGTTGTATTTACGGTAAATTCACCGATCTTTCCTTCTATTCCGAGCACACTCGCGGTCACACGCTCAACTCCGGCTTTACCCGCATGCTCGGAAAATTTAAGACTGAGTTCTCCTCCGGAAAGTCCCGGTAAACCCAGATAGTTATCCACTTCATATGTCGATAGCACCTGGCCGCCGTCCATGGGGCTTGCATCCACAAGCAGCGCCTTAAGACCTGCCCGTCCCGCATAAACAGCTGCAGACATTCCCGCAGGGCCCGCACCTATGATAA
>CACYCC010000153.1 GCA_902772805.1 uncultured Lachnospiraceae bacterium
AAGACGGCGATCATGGAGCAGATCGCTTCGGAACTTAACATTGCGCTCGTCAGCTACTCGATGACTCACCATACTCGTCAGTCGGCTCTCGGACTTCCCTTTATCGATAAAAAAGAATACGGAAACAAGACCTACAGCGTATCGGAATATACGATGAGCGAGATAATCGCCTCTGTGTACGAAACGATCGCGGAAAGCGGCGTTAAAGAGGGGATACTGTTCCTTGACGAGATAAACTGCGTGTCCGAAACGCTTTATCCCTCGATGCTTCAGTTTTTGCAGTACAAGACTTTCGGCCGGCATCGTGTGCCCGAGGGCTGGGTCATAGTTACGGCCGGAAACCCGCCGGAATTCAACAAAGCCGTCAGGGAATTTGACGTTGTAACGCTTGACAGACTTAAGGTGCTGGAAGTCGAGGCCGATTATCCCGCATGGAAAGAATATGCGCAGGCTCAGTCGTTCCACGGCGCAGTGGTCAATTTCATCGCTGCAAACCGTGAGTATTTCTACAAGATCGAGAATACCGCCGAAGGCAAAAACTACGTGACGGCAAGAGGCTGGGAGGATCTTTCGCAGATACTTTACCTTTACGAAGAAGAGGGACTTCCCGTTTCCGCAGCGCTTATCGGACAGTATATCCACGACGAGCAGGTCATAAGAGAGTTTGCGGCATATTATGAACTCTACAACAGATACAGGGAAAACTACATGATCGAAGGGCTTTTAAAGGGCGAGTTTTCGGATGCTCTCATCGAAAAGGCCCGGGATGCCGAAATGGACGAGCGCCTTGCCCTCGAAGGACTGATACTTGATTATGTTAAGGCCGACATGAAGGATGTCATCAGAAAGTCCGATGCACTGCGTGCCTTACTTCCCGCTCTTAAGAAGGCAAAAGAAAGCGATTCTCCCGCCGAGAGTCTTAAGAAAGTTTCGGATGCGTTAAAAGAATCGTTGAGGCTTAAGGAACTTGCGGGGTCACTCCAGGTAAGCGAAAAGAGAGAGTACAGGCTCAAAGAAAGCATTTTGTCGGGCCTTATCGAAAAATCTTGCGCATCAAACGATCCCGCAGGAGCCATGAGTGCGGCCTACAATGAAGAGGTTAAAGCTCTGAAGACCGGTGCGGCGGAGGTGTCGGAAAGGCTTAAGAACAGTTTTCTTTTTACCGACAAGGCATTCGGACCGGAATCCAAGGAAATGCTCGTGGCGGTCACGGAACTTACGGTCGATAAAAACGCATCTGCATTTCTGGCGACGTTCGGATCCGATGAATACGACAAATACAGTTCGCTTCTGATGGTGGGCAACAGAGAAGCCGATTTAAGACGTGATATAGCGGAGCTTTTGTAAATGGGAATATCTTTGGTAAACGGATATGAGATAGAGACACGGGAAGAAAATGGCTCGGTTTACATAACATCATGCAGAGCGCAATACGACGCATCTCCCGTGCTTAACATACCGCAGGCATTTGACGGTAAAAAGCTTACAGGTATTGACAGAAAGGCCTTTATGGGCCTTAAGGGCTTAAGAAGCGTGACGCTTCCCACGGATCTTGAGTATGTCGGAGACTGGGCGTTTTCGCAGTGCAGGCAGTTAAAAACATTTATCATGCCCTCAGGCGCCTCGATCAAGCCTTTAACCTGCGGAAGAGGGATATTTGACGGGTGCGAGCGTATTGAAAACATCTGCATAGGGTATGATGAACCGGATGATCTTTCAGAGCTTTCCGCACTTTTGGTGCATACTCTTCCCGCCACGTATCTTTTAAGAGACGAAAGTTACGGAAGTATCGAGTGGTTTAACAAATACGATATGGCACTTCTGTCATATCTTAAACAGGATGATATGGAAGGGTATTCCGACAGGGCGCTGTGCGGCGAGGAAGACATATCATATGACGGGATAGGGTCCGTGGACGGCGAGATGCCGGGAGAAACCGCGGGGTATCTTAAAGAAAAAGGAAAACAGAAGGCGCTCCTTACTTTTGCAAGACTCATGCGAAAGGTTTACATAAGTAAAGAAACTGAAGCTGCCCTCAGGGAATACATAAAAAGCCGTGCCAAGGGGTGTGATAAGGATTACGCCTGGACGGCGCTCGCCGAAGATCTTTCCGATGATATCGGGGTTGCAAAACTCTATCTCGATGTCGTAAAACCCGATGCGGATATGCTTAAAGACATGATCGAATCGCTGGGTTCGGGAAGTACGGCTCTTAAGGCACTTTTGATAAGCCACAGAGCGGATGTGCCGGGGACGGATCCGTTTGCGGAGCTTATGCTTTAACGCCGGTTTAATATCTCTTTACGGCATGCCGGTTATTTTGTTACAATGATAATTACGAAATCAGCAGAAACGAGTGGGGTTTATGAACAAAAAGAAATACGGTTTCAGATCGGGCGATCTTATGATAAAGCCCGTTGATGAAGAAAACCTGTGGGAAGAAAAGTGGGATATCATACTGGTAACCAATGACAATACAAGGATAGGGTGGTTTTCTTTTGCCGGAAACAAGGAAAGAGGCACCATACCGTTACAGATCGAGATCGAGCCGCTTTATCGACACAGAGGGTACGGCACGGCTTCTCTTAAGATGATCCGCGAATGGGCTTTTCTTCACAAAGACATATTCGAGATCGAGGCTGTAGTTTCCAATGAGGATAAGGAGACTATCCATGCGCTTGAAAGAGCGGGATTTATTTACAGGGAAGGCCTTACGGTCGAAACCGGCGCGATGGAGAAATATTCTATTACCCGGCAGAAAGCAAGCTGGATGGGCATTTACATCATAATAGGCATTTTTGCGGGCATGATACTCGGTATCACGCTCGGTTACATATGGGTAGGACTCGGTGTTTCGATATTCCTGGGAATAGTGCTTGCATCGTACCTTGATTATCAGGAAAAGAAGTGGCGTGAAAAAATAACGGGTAAGAAAGAATAATGGAACGTAAAGACGGCTTTAAACGTTTTGATATGGCTAAGAAACCTGTAAGATGCAGGTGGTTTCTTAAACCCATCGCCTGGGCGATATCGTTTCCGGGGCTGTGGAAACATAAGACAAAGATAACAAGGATCGGTATGAAGGGCGTTAAAGCCCCGTACCTGCTGCTTGGTAATCATAATGCGTTTTTTGACATGAACGTGTCATCGGCAGCAACGTTTCCCAAGATCGGCAACTATGTTGTGGCGATCGACGGCTATATCGGAAGAGAGTGGCTGCTCAGAAACATCGGATGCATCTGCAAGCGTAAGTTTACCGATGATGTCACGATGGTAAAGCACTTAAAATATGTCGTTAAAAAGGGCGGTATCCCGGCTATCTATCCTGAGGCCAGGTATTCGCTCTGCGGCACAACGGCCCCTTTACCCGAATCGCTTGGAAAACTCATAAAGTATCTTGACGTTCCGGTCGTTACGATAATCTGTCACGGCAACCACATAAATCACCCTTTCTGGAACACAAGACACGAAAGGGGAGTCAAGAACAACGAGGCCACCATGAAGCTTCTTTTTACCAAAGAGGATGTGGAAAGGCTTTCAAAAGACGAGATCAACGAACGGCTTGTCAAGGAATTTCAGTACGACGATTTCAAGTGGCAGTTTGAAAAGGGCATTCGCGTGACCTGCAAAGACAGGGCTGTGGGGCTTGAAAAGATACTTTATCAGTGCTGCGAATGCGGTACCGAGTATCACATGAAGTCGCGGGGGACCGAGATTTACTGCGAAAAATGCGGCAAAACCTGGGAGATGACGGAACTTGGGCGTTTAAAGGCACTTGAAGGTGAGACAAGGTTTGTGCACATTCCCGACTGGTATGAATGGGAACGCGAAAATGTGCGTGCCGAGGTAAAAGCGGGTACTTACTCAACCGGCGAGCTTCCGGTAAAAGTCGAGAGTCTTCCAAACGCACGCGGCTATATAAAACTTGGCTCGGGTACGATGGTGCACGATATGAACGGCTTTAAGGTGCACATAAAAGACCTTCTGGGCCATGAATATTCAATGGAAAAGAGCGTGGCATCCATGTATTCTTGCCACATCGAATATGAATATCTCTTTAAGCACGGCGACTG
>CACYCC010000154.1 GCA_902772805.1 uncultured Lachnospiraceae bacterium
CACCGGCAAGAGAAGAAAACAAAATGGGAGTTCTTCCCGTAAACCGCCTTCTTATTTCAATGTCACTCCCCATGGTGGCATCGATGCTGGTACAGGCGCTTTACAATATAGTCGACAGCATTTTCGTGGCAAGGGTAGCCGAAGATGCTTTAACGGCAGTATCAATGGCATTTCCGCTCCAGACACTTATGATCGCCTTAGCAGGCGGTACCGGAGTCGGTATCAATGCTATCCTTTCCAAATCACTTGGTGAGCATGAATACGAAAAAGCAAACAAAACCGCAGTAAACGGTATTTTTCTGTCGGCTCTCAGCTATATTGTGTTCCTTATAATAGGACTTACGGTTGTAAAACCTTTCTATATGAGTCAGACAACCGATCCTGAGATAACACAATACGGGATCCAGTATCTGACGATCGTCTTAACGTGTTCTTTTGGCATATTCGGACAGTTTATATTTGAAAGACTTTTGACCTCGACAGGCAGAACATTCTTTACAATGATCACTCAGGGAACGGGTGCGATAATCAACCTGATCCTTGATCCGATCCTTATTTTCGGTTTATTGGGAGCTCCGAAACTCGGTGTTGCAGGTGCTGCTGTGGCCACCGTTATCGGACAGATCGTGGCTTGTATTCTGGCATGTATCTTAAATATCCGCAGTAATCCCGATATTCAGATATCATTTAAAAAATTCAAGCCCGATCCCGTGCTGATAGGTCATATTTACAAGATCGGTGTTCCCTCTATAATCATGCAGTCCATCGGTTCACTGATGGTCTACATACTCAATAAGATACTGTTTGAATTTTCGTCTACGGCCGTTGCCGTTTTCGGAGTTTATTTCAAGTTGCAGAGCTTCATATTCATGCCCGTTTTCGGACTTAACAACGGTATGATACCGATAGTAGCCTACAATTACGGTGCTCGGAAAAAAGAACGCATGATGGATACATGGAAACTCGCGTGGATCTACGCGACTGTCATGATGATCATCGGCGTTATCGCATTCGAATGCTTCCCGGGGCCGCTTCTTAAGATGTTTGACGCATCGGATACTATGATCGGTATGGGTTCGGTTGCACTTAGGATAATCGGAATCCATTTCCCGGTAGCGGCATTTTGTATAGTTACGGGATCGATGTTCCAGGCGCTTGGGATCAGTATTTACAGTATGATCACGTCCATAATGCGTCAGATCGTGGTTCTTATTCCGGCTGCTTACCTGCTTTCGCTGCTTGGAAGCGTTGATTATGTCTGGTGGTCATTTCCGATCGCGGAAGTTATGTCCGCTGCAGCAACAATTTTCTTTTTCGTTAAGACCTACAGGGGTATAATAAAGAAAATATAACCTGATAAAAGTAGTGGGAGTTATCAGATGCATCTCGGTTTTTCTTATATCGGTCTGATATGGCTTATAATGCTGTTCGTACCGAATATAATCTGGACAAAACATAAACCCAAAGATTATGACAAATTTTCGGCCAATGAAAACAAAGTTCTTTTGGTACTTGAAAGGATAGGGCAGGTAGCTGTTACTTTTCTCGCACCGATCTTTACCGATTTTAACGCTAATTTTAAAACCTTTCACGTTGTCTTGCTGTTGGCTTCTTTTTTGTGCATGGTCGCTTATGAGGCATACTGGATACAGTATTTTAAGAGCGAGCACAAAATGTCCGATATGTATAAAAGTTTCATGGGCGTACCGGTGGCGGGAGCGACTCTTCCGGTGGCGGCTTTCTTTCTGCTGGGAGTATACGGCTATAATTTCTTTATGATCGTTGCAACGGTCATTCTGGGTATCGGTCATATAGGAATACATATCAATCATTCCAAAGAAACCGAAGACAGAACCGGATTATCGTTAAGAGATATCAATGTATGGCTTATAGTAACTACGGTCATAATGGCCGCTTTGGTACTGTTTTCTTCGGTTCGGATGACATCATCATTTAAAAACATCAATAAAGCGACCGATGAGTATATGGAGCTTGAAAAAGCGGCGCATAAGCTTATGGAAGCATCGGACTATCTTACCGAGCGTGTTCAGAGATTTACCATCAACGGAGAAAGACGTTTTCTTGACGAGTATTTTAAAGAAGCATTTAACGATAAAAATCGTGATGAAGCACTTAATAAATTAAATACGGGCGAAAAAACCGAAGCGGCTTTTAAAAGTCTCGAAGAAGCCATGGCAGGGTCCGTTGAACTGATGGACCGTGAATACTATGCCATGAAGCTCGTTATCGAAGCCAAGGGATATACCGATTATCCGGAGGTTCTTAAAGAAGTTACATTAAGTCCCGAAGACGAAGCTTTGTCAGACGATGAAAAGATAAGACTTGCGACCGAGATGGTATTAAGTGATGAGTATTACGATCAGAAAGACAAGATCCGTGAAAAAGTAAAAGAGTGTCTTAATGAGATCGATATTCTTGCCCAGAATATAGAAACAAATGAGTTAATGAGACTGTTTCGTCAGCTTACGGATGTTACAACTTTTGTACTCATACAGGCCGGTCTTACTTTCACAATGGTAGGATTGACATCATATTACGGTATCCATCCGATCATCAAGGCTGTTGATAAGATCCGTTCCGACAAACCTATTCGTGAGATAGGTGCAAGTGAATTCAGATATCTTGCCAAGGCCTACAACAAGATGTACTTAAGTTACAAAAACAGTCTTGAAGAACTGAGTTTCCAGGCATCTCACGATGAACTAACAGGAGCCTACAATCGTGCGGGATACGATCTTTTACTGGAAGGGATCGATCTTTCATCTACTTACATGATGATCATCGATGTCGATGATTTTAAAGGATTTAACGATAATTACGGACATGAAGTGGGCGATAAAGTACTTATAAAAGTAGTCAGTGTACTTAAATCCGTTTTTCGTGATGATGACTGCATATGCCGTATCGGCGGTGATGAATTTGTGGTATTTATGGTTCATTCAGGAAATATGCAGAAAAAGCATATCGAGTCCAAGATCTTTCGCATAAGAGAAAAGCTTGAGGATACAAGTGACGGTCTGCCGCCTGTTTCTCTCAGTATGGGAATAGTTCACGGTAAAGATGTCGCAGATACCGAAAAACTGTTTGAAAAAGGCGACGAAGCGCTGTACGAATCCAAAAATAAAGGCAAAAACACCTATACCTTTTACAATAAGTAACCTCTTAACATCATATAACTTCTTACAAAAATGTCACAAATCCGTCACGCCCTTCGATGTCGGTAGTACAGCCGTTTCGATACAATGAGGTTACAATACGAAACGGAGGTACTTACAATGGAATTATTAAAGGTTACAGACCTTAAAAAGATCTATACATCAAGACTCGGCGCGGCGCAGGTTGAAGCGCTGAAAAGCGTGACTTTCAGCGTTGAAAACGGTGAATATGTGGCGATCATGGGTGAATCCGGTTCCGGAAAAACAACCCTTCTTAACATTCTTGCGGCTTTAGATAAGCCCACATCCGGCAAAGTTATCCTTGACGGCAAAGAACTTGCTACGGTAAAAGAAAACACTCTTGCCGCATTCAGACGCAACAATCTCGGATTTGTATTCCAGGAATTCAATCTTTTAGATACATTTACGCTCAAAGACAATATCCTTCTTCCACTTGTATTAAGCGGAGTATCCGTAAGGGAAATGGAAGGACGCCTTGAGCCGATCGCCGTATCTTTGGGTATCAAAGACCTTCTTAAAAAATATCCCTATGAGGTATCGGGCGGACAGAAACAGCGTGCCGCAGTCGCAAGAGCTCTTATCACGAATCCCAGGATCATACTTGCCGATGAACCCACCGGTGCACTTGATTCCGCTTCATCAAACGATCTTTTAAGAGTATTTGAGCAGGTCAATAAAGCGGGACAGACCATTTTAATGGTTACCCACTCGGTTGACGCCGCGTCGCATGCCAACAGGATCATGTTCATCCGTGATGGTGTTGTATTCCATCAGATCTACAGAGGTGAGAGTACAAATGAAGAATTGTACAAAAAGATTTCCGATACTCTCACGATGTTAAGGACCGGAGGTGACAGACAATGAGCATGAAGCTTTATTCAAAAGTTGCCGCGTCCAACATCAAAAAGAACGCACGGCTCTATATCCCCAGGATACTTGCAGAGGCAGGTTTGCTTGGATGTTTCTACATAATGATCACTTTGGCGCTCGACAAAAAGCTGGCCGAAGCTTTCGGAGGAGCATATCTTTCGGTATTTATGGTGATCGGAGCCGTTATAATAGGACTTCTTTCCCTTATACTTATATTGTATGTCAACAGTTTCTTAATGAAGCAGCGTAAGCACGAATACGGTCTTTACAATGTACTCGGAATGGAGAAAAAGCATGTCATACGCGTTCTTTTTTATGAATCATTCTATACGTCATGTATATCGATCGTGATCGGTATCATATTCGGTATACTGTTTTACAAGCTGTCTTCGCTTCTTATCTGCAAACTCCTTAAAGGGGCTATCGTTACGGGTTTTTATTACATAAATGCAGGAACGATCGTGTTACCGGTCATTGCATTTATGGCACTGGACGGTCTGGCATACATTATAAATTCATTCAGCATCAGATTGCTTAAACCCGTTGAACTGCTTGCGGGACAGCATACAGGAGAACGTGAGCCAAAGATCAAATGGGTATTGTTTGTGCTCGGAATACTGTGTCTCGGTGCAGGATATGTCATAGCGATAACCGTAAAAAGTCCTCTTTCGGCAATGGGAATGTTTTTTGCAGCTGTGTTTCTGGTAATCTTCGGGACATATTTTCTTTTTGTTGCAGGCACGATCTTTATACTTAAATGTCTTAGAAGTAACAAAAAATACTATTATAACAAGAACCATATGCCGGCAGTTTCGGGACTTTTATTCCGTATGAAGCGTAATGCGGTAGGTTTGGCTTCCATCGCGATACTTGCAACCGGAGTTCTTGTAATGATCTCCACTACCGTAAGCCTCTACAGCGGTATTGAGGATTCTTTAAAATGGCAATATCCCCGGGAGATGTATTTCAATGCAAGCGAGGTAAACGATGATATCTCTGCTCCGATCCCGGCCGAAAAACTTGAAAAGATCGTAAGAGACGTGGCCGATGAAAAAGGAATTGAGATAAAAACAGTTGAAAGACAGAGCAATTTATATGTTTCCTATATTTACAGAGACGAAAGACTCTACGATAAAACCGAAATAATGGGAGGCTATAAACCCGAAGAAATGACAGGCGTTTTGTATATCACAAGCGACTTATATAATTTCGCGCAAAACCGCGAGGAAGCTTCGACAAGACAAAAGCTCGATCTTGATAAAGACGAGATCGCATTTTGCCGGATCGCGACTCCCGCAGGAGGGATGTTTAAAAAACTGCCTGAAACGCTTACTGTCGGAGGTAAAGAATATAAGGTCAAGGAATATCTTGAACGTTTCCCCATTGAGGCAGGCATGGGTCAGCTGGTAAATACCATCGGGATCGTGGTTTCCGACGAGCAAGTCCTTGATGAGATATACAGAGCACAAAAGGCGGCTTACGGTGAATATGCATCGGAGTATGACGACAGGATCGCGGTTTCTTTTGTGGACGAAAAAGCGGTCAGTGCTGTCGGAGACGAATTTACAGACGAAATAACGAACAGGTTAAGAACAGAGTATCCCGGTGAGATAGAATATTTGCTCGATACAAAGTGGGATACCGCAGAATCTTTCCTTGGACTTTACGGAAATTTCCTGTTCCTCGGAATACTGCTTGGTTTTGTGTGTATGTTTTCGGCCGTCCTTATCATTTACTACAAGCAGATATCCGAAGGCTATGAGGACAGAGACCGTTTCCAGATCATGGAAAAGATCGGTATGGAGCAGCGTGAAGTTCGCAAGACGATCGGAAGCCAGCTTATAATGCAGTTTTTTCTGCCGCTTATTACTGCGGGCGTTCATACTGCATTTGCATTTCCGATACTGTCAAAACTTTTAAAAGTTTTAATGCTTTCAAATACCGGACTTTTCATAATCTGCACTGTAATAACATTTGTGGTATTTGCCATCGCATACGGCATTATCTATATGATGACCGCAAGGACATACTACAGGATCGTGCATTGAGTACTACATGATCGTTCACTAAGTCTTTATAGGCATAACCGTCACTGTTATGGTATGATAGATGTGTTTTGAGGTGAAAGTTATGTATAAGATTTTTCTGGTGGAAGATGATTTTGCACTTGCAGAGGTACTTAAAAAACAGCTTGAAAGCTACGGCAACGAAGTTAAATGCGTTTCCGATTTCAGGAACGTTTCAAAAGAGTTTGAAGAGTACAGTCCCGACCTTGTGTTGATGGACATCATGCTTCCGTTTAAGGACGGCTATTACTGGACCGCGGAGATCCGCAAGATCTCGGCGGTTCCTATCGTTTTTTTGTCATCGGCTTCCGACAACATGAATATAGTAATGGCCATCAATATGGGAGGAGACGACTTTATCGCAAAGCCGGTGGATCCCATGGTTTTAAATGCCAAAGTTTCTGCGATACTCAGACGTACATATGAGATGTCGGATACATCTTCAAAGATAGATTTTTATGATGCGGTTTTAAACCTTTCGGATTATACTGTCGTAAGGGGAGAGGCCAAAGCGGAGCTTACCAAAAACGAGATCAGGATCTTGCAGGTTTTACTGGAAAACAAGGGTAAGATCGTAAGCCGTGATACACTTATGACAAGGCTTTGGCAGAGCGATCTCTATGTCGAGGAAAACACTCTTACCGTAAATGTAAGCCGCCTTCGCAAGAAACTCGAAGACATCGGTCTTTGTGATGTCATCGCCACCAAGCAGGGAAGCGGGTATATCATCAAGTGAAAACAGGAAAGATCCTTGTGCATTGCTTAAAAAAGAATATCCCGGCCATACTTCTGTTTATCATTATGACCGCGCTTAACAGTGCGACTTTTATGCTGTATGGCATCATGATCGAGCCGTTTGTTTATTCGGAAATACTGGTCGGATTCATACTTCTTGTGATACTTGCTCTTGACTGTTTTAAAGAATATAAGGCGGCAAAAGAACGCGATGATCTTAAAAGAAGCATTTTGAGCGGAGCGGACAGTAAAGTGGAGGCCGTGACTTTAAGAGACAGTGATTATCTTGAGATGCTGTCGATGCTTGAAGAAAAGATCGCTTCGATCCGGACTGATTTTTCTATCAAAACGCAGGATGACGAGGATTATTACACTTCATGGGTTCATCAGATCAAGACACCGATCGCAACCATGAAACTCATGCTTACCGAAGATTCCGAAAAGGACAGGGCGCTTTTGGCGGAACTCTTTAGAATAGAGCAGTATGTACAGATGGTGCTTGATTATATAAGGCTTGAAAGTGATTCGAACGACCTTGTGATCGCAGAATACCCGGTAGATGAGCTCATAAAAGAAACACTTCGCAAGTATGCGGCACAGTTTGTTTTAAGGAAACTTAAGCTTTCCTATGAACCGACGGATGTAAAGGTAGTTACCGACAAAAAATGGTTTTCTTTTATCCTGGATCAGCTCATATCCAATGCCATCAAGTATACTCAGGCAGGGGAAATAAGTATCAGTGTTTCGGAAGACAAGATCACAGTCACGGATACCGGGATAGGCATTGCTCCCGAGGATCTTCCGAGGATCTTTGAAAAGGGATATACCGGCGTAAACGGAAGACTGGGTCAGAAATCGAGCGGACTTGGGCTTTTCCTTACCGGAAAGGTCGCAAAACTTCTTGCGATAAAAGTTACATGTGAAAGCACTGTAGGTAAAGGCAGTTCGTTTACCATACATCTTAATAAACAATGAATGAAATAAATATTTATAAGCACGGAGCGGGAATGAAAATGAAAAAGATCTCTTTGTACATATTACTGATATCGACGGCTTTAATGCTGGGAGCCTGCGGCAAAAAAGAAGAAGATTCATCGGTATCATCAGAGACAGACGTTGCAAGTGTCTCGGTGAGTGACAAAACATCGGCAGCCGAAGAACAATATACCGAGACAGACCCGGAGATATTGGCACTTAAGGAACTTGAGTCGGTTTCTTTTGGCGGAAAATACAGACTTTATAATGTCAACTCGGATAAGCTTATTAACGACAGTGACGATTACATGAATGAGTCGCGTGACAGGTTTATAGCGTTTGTGATCACCGAAGTAGCCGATAACGGCAAAGAAACGATAGTTGCAAGAACGATCGGGGAGCCTTACCCTATGGATATTTTTACCACGGTCGATCCGTTCATTGCCAAAAAGTACGATCCCGAAAAGCTTTACAACAGATATCTTGAATCAAGGAAAGCATATGTTGATATGGGCTATTCGGAGGAAAGCATTCATACTGTACTTACCGGACTTTTGGCGCCCGGAAAAGCAGGCGATGCCATTTTACCTGAAACGAGATTTACCGATATCCTGTTTCAGTTCATTCTTATTCCCGGTGCAACGACGAGAGGTGCCGATTTTGTGATGCCCGCATCATATTCGGACGGGTTTTCGATGTGTCTTTGCGACCTTGCGTCAGACGGATATCCCGAAGTTTTGGTAAAAGGCGAAACCGTCGATATAGTGCTGTGGGGTAAACACTGGATGGATTCCGATATTTTCGGCGGAGTAGGCTTTATAAACCCCGATGAAGGCATATTGTATGACCGTCACGATGAGTTCAATCCCGTTTACTATCAGCTGGTGGAAAACGGATTTACGGTATACGATCAGATACATTACAGCGGATACCACGAGGAAGAGGGATCTGATATTCCTTCATATGTTTTGGAACTTCCCGACGGTACCGAGAAATATATAGCTCCCGATCAGGCTCATATTCCCGGGCACGGTGTTAAACCGATCGATGAACTTAATTTAACTTTCAGTCCTCTTACTCCTTTGAACATCGTTAAGATATGCGAGCATCTTGAATAATGAGAATACTGATAGTAAGCGATACTCATGGCTATGATGACAATTTCTTAAAAGTACTTAAAAAGACCGGCGAGCCCGACCTGCTGATACATGCGGGAGACTTGTGCGGTCTTGAAAATTATATGGATTCTTATGTTTCCTGCGAAGTGAAGATGGTTTCCGGCAACAATGATTTTTCGCCGCGTCTTAAGAGGGAAGAGGTATTTGACGTTGACGGCATCGGGTTTTTGGTGGTGCACGGTCACAGGGAGCAGGTCTATTACGGCATAGACAATCTTATCTATAAAGGACTTGAGTACGGCGTTGATGTGGTGGTGTGCGGTCATACTCATAAGCCTTTTGTGGAATTTGACGATGAAAGCGGTATATATGTCGTAAATCCCGGAAGTCTTACTTATCCAAGACAGTTCAACAGAAAACCCAGCTTTATCCTTGCCGA
>CACYCC010000155.1 GCA_902772805.1 uncultured Lachnospiraceae bacterium
ATCGCGATGAGCGGGCTTAGGTAAAGCGAATGGATATCATCCGTAAATTTAATAAGCTGGGCCTCGTCGGTGATGTTCTGCCCGAACAGGATGATGCCGCCCGCGGGATAATTTTCGAAATTGGCCTTCATGGCGTCGTTTAACTCGGTATAGGTAACATTTTTCCCAAGGCAAAGCGCTTCCGGCCTTATCATAAAGAGCTGTCCGACTTTCTGGCGGACGGACATGTCTGCTATAATTGCGTCAATATCCGCATTATCGTTTAAATTTTCTGTCTCAATGTTCAAGTCTTGGGCAGCATTCTTCTTTTCATCATCTATCATTCCGTTATCTCCCGTTTCCTTACCATCTTCCGCGTCGTTACCGGCCGCAGATACCACGTTCTTAACTTCATCTGCCTTGGTTACAGTTGATGCCGACTCAGTTCCGACCGCCTCCGCAGTCGTTTTTGCCGCGCACGAAGCCGCACCGGCAATGATCAAAAGCGCCATACAGGCGGCACATATTCTTTTTACCATAATCTTCCGTTCCTACGACATCCTTTTCTTTAATACTCTTTTAATACCCATAGGTTTATAATGTTCATATATTATCGCCCAAATTACTGATATTATATACAATATATATTTGTTTTTCCATATTACAAACAAGGATCTGACATGGACGTAATCTATTCTCTGAGTTCTTTGAACGCGCTGTTTCTCGTAAGTCTGGGAACGGTAGCCGCTTTTATAGGAATACAGAATTATCTTCAAAATACCAAATCAAAATCGGGGCTTCAGATGTGTCTTGCCTGCATCTGTGTATTTTTCTGGGATGCCGGATATGCCTGGATGAGTCAGTGTTATTACGAATCCTTTGCCATCTATCCCAGAGCCGTCGCTTTGATCGGTATTTTCCTTTATCTTTTCATAATCATGCAATATGTTGCGGGTCTTTCGGACTTTCCCAAGACTCCTCTTATAATATTTAACGTTATCTACGGAATGATCTCGCTGTTTTCATTTCTCGGCATTTCGCAGCCGTCCGCGATCGATTTCGAAATGAACCTGATCGGCTACTGGTACAAGAGCCATATGAGTGTCGGCAGAGTCCTTCAGCTTGTTGCAATGCTGCTCGCAAGCGGTGTTTACTATTTCGTACTCATGTATTGGAAAAAGAAAACGCCCCTTAAGCGCGAACGCAGGATCATCCGCCAGTTTAAGTGGTTTGGTGTGATACTGTTCGCCGGATATGTAGTGGATACATTGATACCGCTAATTTTCCACACCTTTATGTTCCCCGCAAGTTCGATCTCGGCATTCTTCTCGGTAATGCTGCTTTATTCGATATCCAAGAAATTCAGGACTTTCGGAGCCTCGACTTCATCCGTATCCCAATACGTTTTCAGAGATGTGAAAGTTCCGGTCCTTGTATTCGATTACTATAACAAGATCGTTCTTTTTAACGATATGGCACCAAAGTATTTCAGAAGGACCGCTGAAGAGCTGTATCGTTCCAACGAAGACGATCTGATCATGCCTTACGTTCCCGAGTATGACGATCTTGCCGATCTTCCAAGATACGAAGGCATGTTTACGGTCAAAAAGACAGGCGCGATTTTTAAATCCAACAAGACCATCGTAAATGATGAATACGGCAAATTGTTATTCAAGATAGTATTCATACAGGATATGACCAACGAGCAGAATGCGCTCGTTACGATGGCCAAGGGCCGTGCTGCTGCCGAAGCGGCAAACCTTACCAAGACCAACTTCCTGGCAAACATGAGCCATGAAATACGTACACCCATGAATGCCATCATCGGTATGAGTGACATCATCCTTCAGTCCGAAGAGCCCGATGAAGAAACACGCGCCCACGTATATGACATCAAAAACGCAGGCATGAGTTTACTTGATATCATCAATGATATTCTGGATATCTCAAAGATCGAGGCGGGTAAATACGAGATACTCGAGGATGAATACGATCTTCCTTCCCTCATCCACGATGCAACAAATATTGTGAGCGTAAAACTTTTGGAAACCCAGGTTAAGCTCATAACCGAAGTGGATCCTACGGTACCTGTCGGATTTACGGGTGATATGGTGCGGGTCCGTCAGATACTCATGAACCTTATGGGCAATGCGATCAAATTCACAAATGTCGGCTCCATAAAGTTCAATGTGGGCTGGAACAAAAACTCCGAAAATACCGAACTTATTTTTACGATCAAAGATACGGGAATAGGCATCAAAAAAGAGGATCTCGACAACATCTTCGGTGCCTTCAACCAGGTTGACACCAGACGTAACCGTAATATCCAGGGTACGGGACTCGGTCTTGCGATAAGTCTCCATCTCGCGGAACTTATGGGCGGTACCATTAAGGTCGAAAGCCTTTACGGTGTGGGAAGTACATTTACCGTAAATATAAAACAAAAGATCGCAGATCCCACCCCGATAGGTGAAGGTATTGCTTCGGCGCTTGAAAATTACAGGTATTTCGCCCGTGCGATCGATACCGATTCGGAAGTGATCGAACGTCCCGATGCAAGGATACTTGTTGTTGACGACAACAGAGTTAACGTCGCCGTTGCGGTCGGCTTGCTAAAGCCCTATAAGATGCATGTTGATTCGGCATTAAGCGGTGCCGAGGCCATAGAAATGGTCAAGAAAAAAGATTACGACATCATCTTTATGGACCATATGATGCCTGATATGGACGGTATAGACACAACACACGCCATCAGAGCACTTGGCGGAAAATACGAAGATCAGGTCATTATCGCATTAACGGCCAACGCCATAGACGCCGCAAGGGAACTGTTTGCCCGTGAAGGTCTCCAGGACTTTCTGGCCAAGCCGGTCGAGAAAAAGCAGCTTAATGCGATACTCGACAAATGGCTGCCGGTAGAATGACCGGGCTATAGTTAAAACCGGAAACACCCAGGATCGACTTATATACAAAAAGCGCCGCGACGGATACTACCGCTGCGGCGCTTTTTCTAATAATTTCTTTTTACCTTTAAATGTTAACGTTGCAATATTCCGAGTGAATCCAGGAATTCGTATGTAGAGGTCATTGACTTGTCAACGGGGAACGTCGTATATGTTCCGTATGCAAGTCCCGAATCCACTACAACCGCGTTGAGCATCATATCGGTGCCTCTTGTATATTTTCTGCCCGTATCCACCAAAGAACAAAGGTCGATCGTGATCATAAGATCGTCTTCGGAACTGATGGCTCCGTTCGCAAAAATATCCGTGCGGTTGATCCTTCCGGCCTGCAGATCTTCAAGGAGCGCTTCTCTTAACTTAAGTCCTTCCGATTCGGTAAGGTACTTTTCGTTTTCTTTTTCAAACTGGTCATTCTCGTAATACGTTACATAGACCGTGGCACTTTCAAAAGTGAATTCACCGCCCAGATGGAACTTCTTCTCAAGTACGGGCTCAAGATTATAAAACTCATCCACTTTGCTCTCAATGCTGTTTTTGTCATTCATGTTTTCTCTGTACAGGTTTAATCTGTACTCACGGTTTATGCGCGTTCCGTTTTTTAACATATACGTAAAGTTGAAATAATCCTCGGGAAGCTCGTCGTTAAGTTTTCTCTCGCCCTCCGTTGCTATGGTCTTTTGAAGATCTGTAGCATATTCGATAAGTCCCAGGTCTTTTTCGTTAAGATAGATATCGCCGAGACTTGAATTGACATAAAGTGAAGATACATCTTCGGCGTCGGGTGTTCTTTCCACATATCCAAGAGGGTCTTTCGACATCACAAAGCAGAATACGACAAGCAATGCCGTCATTACAATATATCCCGGCAAGTATTTGGGCTTTAACACTTTTACGGATCTGTCGATTATCATACGGCCCACAAAATACATGACCGTGCTGAAAAGTATCATTAAAAGGATCACCTTTAAAAGGTCGTAAACCTGGTGATTGTAGTTGTCCGTTAGATCGTAGAAAAACCATGTGAAGAATACGGCACCGAGTATTGCATATGAATACAACAGGACGGGCTTTAAAGCCTTAAATGCAACTACCTCTGTGGCGGCTTCGCTCTTTCTGGATAAATATGCAAGATATGCAACGGCAATGAGCACCAGTGCGACTGCGGCATAAATCACTATTATCGGATATCCTTCAAGGCGGACCGCTCCGGATTCACGGTTTGTTGGATTGAGTTTATTGATAAGACCCACTACCGGCGAAAGCACATAAAGTCCGATACCGGGCGTGCTTCCGACACCATACAGGAAATTGACCGAAAATGATGAAAACAGTTCTTCTGCTACCGCAAAGAAAAGGTTCGAAGAAAGGTCCAGCAGCACAAATATAGCCAGTCTTCCGGTAAGCTGTGCGCAAAGCGTTGATATCGAGACCATTGTAAGCGTTTCCGCGATCATAGCGAGCAAACTCACAAACATTCCTTTAGGATCGAACAGTCCCATTGTGATGGTAGCTGTCGTAAATGTAAGCCATGCGACCAGCATGGGAATGATCGTGATCACAAATGTGGTCGCAAGATTGGTGAAGAAAAGGCCCGTTCTGCTGACAGGTATAGTGTGGAAAAACACCGTACTTCTGGTCGTATAAAGATATCCCCACACTGATGCGGTCACTATACATGCAAGGATCATCGCTGAGATCGGCATCAGGGAACTTACTATGGAATAATATGTGTATCTGGCATCCAGATTTATCGGATGGTTATAATAGTATGCCAGGTTATTGCGTATTCCGGTCGAATATGCAAATCCGATAAGAGATGCGATTATCGAGAAAACCACCCATATGGGCCAGAGTCTTTTGATGTCCTTGGAAAACAGGGTTTTATTAAACAAGGATGCTGTTGATCTCATTGTCAAGCCCTCCCATCTCATATATAAATATTTCTTCAAGCGTTAAAGGTATGGCTTCCGAAACGATCGGTTCATACTTATTTACCGCATTTAATGCACTTTCGGGGCACATCCTGACTATCATGGTGTGTACTCTTCCCATTCTGGAATCATGGAGTATCGGAAGAGCCGAAAGATCGGGTTCTTCACCGTCTTTAAATACTACCTGGAGTTTTACCATATTGTCCTGAAGCTCCAGAAGGCTTCTTTCAAGGATGACTTTTCCGTGGTTCATGATACCGACATGATCGCATACGTCTTCAAGTTCTCTTAAGTTGTGCGAAGATACCAGCACCGTGGTTCCGCGGCTTGCAACATCATCCATCATAAGGCCCCAGACTCTTCGGCGCATTACGGGGTCGAGTCCGTCAACGGGCTCATCAAGCACCATGTAATCCGGCATCGAAGAAAGTGCCAGCCAGAAAGCTACCTGCTTTTGCATACCTTTTGAAAGATATTTGATATTCTTGTTCTCATCAATATTGAAAGCATCTTTCAAAGCATTGTAACGTTCTACGGAAAAAGCGGGATACAGGCCTTTATAAAGCTGCATCATCTCCTTGACGGTTGCCTGTCCGTAGAAAAACCAGTCATCCGGTATCGATGCTATGTGGGATTTGACGTTTACATTCTCCCAGACCTTGGCGTCGTCTACCAGGACTTCTCCGGAATCCTGCTTATATACACCCGTTATATGACGAAGCAATGTGGTCTTACCCGCACCGTTGGGTCCCATCAAGCCGTAAACCGAACCCTTCTCTATCTTAAGCGTTGCCCCGTCAAGCGCTTTAAAACCGTCAAAGGTTTTAACAAGTGACTTAACCTCAATCATTCCATCTCCTCCTTAATACGAAGGATGAGTTCGTCAAGGGGCATTCCCAGATACTCAACCTCCTTCATTCTCTCAACGATCTCGCCGATAAGCGCTTCGATCTTTTCGGTATCGGTTTCTTTGATCCCGCTTACAAAATTACCTTTTCCCTTGAGCGAATACAGATACCCTTCGTTTTCAAGTTCGTTGTAAGCACGCTGGATCGTGTTGGGATTGATCGACAACTGTGTGGCCAGTGTCCGTACCGACGGGAGCTGCTCGTCCTTTTGCATGGCTCCGCTTATGATGAGCTTTTTGAAAGCGTCTTCGATCTGCTCATATATCGGTTTTGAATCTCGATAATTCAAACGGATCAATTTTTACTCCTTTCCATTTTAATCAGCCGATTTAAATATTTGGTAACGCAACTGTATTAACTGTCTTAATACAGTTATGACACTCCCAAGTTCGAAAGTCAATGAAGATATTCTTAAGAAATACTTATTATGTCGCTTTATTACAAAAAAATACCCGCAACTGCCCAAAAGGGAATACTGCGCCGTCATGATCTGATGTATAATGCCTTCTGACAAAGAA
>CACYCC010000156.1 GCA_902772805.1 uncultured Lachnospiraceae bacterium
CCTGATGCCGTCTTCGATCGGTACGGCGTTTGTCTCGGGATCCAATATGAACTGTCCCGCATCGGCGGTTATGTTCTTTTCCCATACTGACTTGTATTCATCAAGGGGGTGACCGGAAACGTATATACCTAGCACTTCCTTTTCAAAAGAAAGCTTTGTCTCTTTATTGTATTCACCGACATTCGGAAGCGATTCCCGGTATTCTTCCTTGGTTTCCTCGGCGGCAAGGTCAAACAGCGTCATCTGGCCCGCCATGGAATGCTTTTTGTCTGCGCTGACACTGTCCATTATCTGTACATATATGCTCATGTACTGTTTGCGGGTTCCGCCAAGAGAGTCAAAACATCCCGCTTTTATGAAGTTTTCCATTGCGCGTTTGTTGAAGTCCCGATCTGACATCCTTGTCACAAAGTCCGTAAGACTCTTATAGGGACCGCGGGCGTTTCTTTCCTCAACGATGCCTTCTATGACAGGACGGCCCACGCTCTTGATGGCGGTGAGCGCATAACCGATGGCACCGTCGATAACAGAGAAGTTCTGCTCGCCCGTATTGATGTCGGGAGCCAGTATCTTGATGCCCATGTTGCGGCAGACCTGGATATATTCGGAAACCTTGGCCGAATTTTCTATCACCGACGTCATGAGTGATGCCATGAACTCAACCGGATGATAGTATTTAAGGTATGCCGTCTGATAGGAAACCACCGCATAACACGCCGCATGCGACTTGTTGAAGGCATACTTGGCGAAATCCATCATGTTGTCGTAGATCTTACCCGATATCTCCTCGGAAATACCCTTGGAAATACAGCCGGGAACATTCTCTTCGGCGTTACCGTACATGAAGTTGGCGCGCTCGACTTCCATGACATGCTGTTTCTTTTTACTCATCGCACGGCGTACAAGGTCGGAACGGCCCAACGTGTAGCCGCCGAGATCGCGCACGATCTGCATAACCTGCTCCTGGTATACGATACAGCCGTAGGTGGGCTCAAGTATCGGTTTAAGCTCGGGAGTGAGATATGTGACGTTTGCGACATTTTCCTTGCCGCGGATGTACTGCGGTATAAAGTCCATGGGACCGGGACGGTAAAGCGAGATACCCGCGATAACGTCTTCGAGCGATTCGGGCTTAAGTTCCTTCATGAAGGACTTCATGCCTGCGGATTCAAGCTGGAATACACCTTCCGTGCGGCCGGTTCCTATATAACTCAAGACCTTTTTGTCGTCGTAATCTATGTTGTCGATGTCGATGTGTTCGCCGGTCGACTTTTCGATAAGTTCGACAGCGTCCTTGATGACCGTAAGTGTCCTTAATCCAAGGAAATCCATCTTCAAAAGTCCCAGTTCTTCAAGCGTCGTCATAACGAACTGAGTGGTGATGGAACCGTCGGCTCCGCGCTGCAGAGGCACGTACTCCTCGGCGGCTTTGGGACATATCAGAACGCCCGCGGCGTGCATGGAAGTATGTCTCGGAAGTCCCTCAAGACGGCGGCACATGTCTATTAAATACTTTACTTCCTCGTCGGTCTCGTAAAGTTCCTTAAGTTCGGGGTTCATTGTAAGGGCCCGGTCGAGTGTGATGTTAAGCTCGTTAGGAACCATCTTGGCGATCTGGTCGGCACGCTGATAAGGCATGTCAAGCACTCTCGCCACATCCCTTATGACACCTTTGGCGGCAAGCGTACCGAAAGTTACGATCTGCACAACTTTCTCGGGGCCGTACTTGGCGCTTACGTAATCTATAACTTCCTGGCGGCGCACATAACAGAAATCGATATCGATATCGGGCATGGACACACGCTCGGGATTTAAGAATCTTTCAAAAAGAAGGTTATATCTGATCGGGTCGATATTGGTGATATGAAGACAATACGACACGATACTTCCCGCGGCGGAACCTCGGCCGGGGCCTACGGGAATGCCCTGCGACCTTGCATAGTTGATAAAATCCCATACGATCAGGAAATAATCGACATATCCCATCTTTTTGATGACCGAAAGCTCATAATCGAGCCTTTCGCGAAGTTTTCCGTCATCGTCGGGATAGCGTTCTTTTAACCCGTCATCACAGAGCTTGTTAAGATACGTCCACGAATCGTACCCCTCGGGTACATCAAAATGCGGGAGTTTGGTCTCGCCGAACTTGATCTCGACATTGCAGCGGTCTGCGATCTTTTGCGTATTCTCTATGGCTTCGGGCGCATACATAAACAACGCCCGCATCTGATCTTCGCTCTTTACAAAGAACTGTCCGCCTTCATAGCGAAGCCTGTTTTCATCGTTGACGGTCTTGCCGGTCTGAAGACACAGCAACAGGTCGTGAGGCTCGGCATCTTCGGCATATGTATAGTGGACGTCGTTGGTGGCGACAAGGTCGATACCAAGCTCTTTGGAAAACGAAAGAAGAGCCGAATTCACCGTTCGCTGCTCGGGTATGCCGTGGTCCTGAAGTTCCAGGAAATAGTTTCCGTCACCGAAACAGTCCCTGTATTTGATAATGCATTTACGGGCCTCATCGATAAGCCCTTTCTCTATAAGTCTCGGCACTTCACCCGCAAGGCAGGCCGAAAGTGCGATTATTCCTTCATGAAACTCGTTTAATACTTCAAAATCCACACGGGGACGATAGTAGAAGCCTTCGGTAAACCCGCGGGATACGATCTTACAAAGATTTGCATACCCCGTATTGTTTTCGGCAAGCAAAACAAGGTGGTGATATCTTTCTTCACCGCCGGTCACTTCCTTGTCAAAACGGGAATTTGGCGCAACATACACTTCGCAGCCCAGCACAGGCTTAATGCCCGCTTCCCTGGCGGCACGATAAAAATCGATAACACCGTACATTACGCCATGGTCTGTTATCGCGGCTGCGGTCTGTCCAAGTTCTTTGACACGCTTGACATATTCGGTTATCTTATTGGATCCGTCCAGAAGAGAATACTCGGTGTGGACGTGCAAATGCGCAAATGCCATGCTGTCTTTTCCTCAAAATGAGTATACAAATACAGAATGCATTATAGCGCAAAA
>CACYCC010000157.1 GCA_902772805.1 uncultured Lachnospiraceae bacterium
GATATCGCCCACATTGACGACCCAAATATCACGCACTCCGAAATCATAAGCGGTTGAAAGCTGGTCCCATATCCTGGGAAGATAGGTCGAACCTATCCATTCATACGAATATGCTCCGCCGTGCATATCGACATGATAATAAAGTCCGTACCCGCCGTTTCTTTCAAGCATCTTGGGAGTGGGAAGAGTACGGGTGTATCCGTAGTTTGTATCGGAAAAGACTACCGTGATGCCATCCATCTCGGGATCGTCTATCAGTCCGGGTGTATTTTCATCACCGTAATAGAATTTTTCGACTTCTGTAAAGAGAACGATCTGGCGCGGTACTTTAGTTAAATCAGGATTTATTATTTTTCTTATAAGATCATTCTGCGTTTTGATGATATCTTTTAATAACGCGATATTTTCGGCGATCGTGGCATTACCCATTATGGCGGTATCACGTTCTCCGCGCATACCCATGGTGATCACTTCTTCAAAATCCTTGTTTCTCTTAAGACCGTCTTCCCAGAATCTTATTATACCCTCGCGGTTGGAAATAAAATCCCAGGCATCGCCGTAAGGAGATTCGGGACCGCGTAAGAGCCTGTATTCCTCACCGGTACGCATACAGGGTTCATGATGGGATGTACTCATTACAATGCCAAGTTCATCCGCAAGTTCTGCACTTTCGATCCCGGGCCCGTCCATTGAGAAATTTGAAGCCCACATTGCGGGCCACATATAGTTGCCGTGAAGCCTTAAAAGCATTTCAAATATTTCGAGATAACATTTTGCATTAACTCCGCCGAAGCGTTTTGTTGCCCAGTTTCCGAAAGCGGGCCATTCATCATTTATAAATATCCCTCGATATTTAACCGAAGGCTCTTTGGAAACGACCGGACCGTTTAATGAGAGAGTAACATCGGACTTGTGGACAGGTGTGACCTCGGACCAGTTGACGAAGGGAGATATCCCCAGACTTTCGGAGACGGAGAAAAGCCCGTAAAATGCCCCTCTTTTGTCACTTCCGTATA
Source organism: uncultured Lachnospiraceae bacterium (assembly GCA_902772805.1). Lineage (GTDB taxonomy): Bacteria > Bacillota > Clostridia > Lachnospirales > Lachnospiraceae > UBA1258. Next base: position 1,017 of record CACYCC010000157.1, read on the forward strand.
TTACCAGAGAATGTGTTTCGGTATGATTTAATTTTTGAATCTCACTCTTTAACCAGACCTCTCTCTTGAAACCGGCGTTATTTTTTAGACCCGAAATTTCGATTCCGTTTTCTTCAAGAATGGCTTTAATACGCGTACTTTTGGGTGAACCGGCGATGATCATCGTCTTTCCCGAAACGGTATCGATCTCATCAAGGGTCATTACACTCGGACGCTTTGAAAAAACTTTCTCGAAATCATCGGCAATCCAGTTGATAACACGTGCTATTCCTTTGTGATCACCGGAGTCGTAAACCAGTACGGTATCAGCATTTAATATGATATTACCCATAAGAATTCTCCTTTCAAAACATTTAAACAGATATTTTCAGTCACGTGTCAGCTGTTTAAATTGATCCAGTCGATCGCGGCACATACACCTTCTTCGGAAAAATCAAAATCCATCGATAACTTGTCTTTGGCGGTGGCAAAATTATCGGGTTCTTTCCATACGTATGCACGTATTTTGTGCCCTTCGCGCTCTTCGGGCTTTTTGAAAAACACATTTTCAAGCGGTTCTATGCCTATACGGTATCTTATGCCTTCTTTGCTTCCATAAAATGCCTCTCCGTACAGGAAGTAATTAAAATGATGGATATCTTCTCTTTTTACTGCCATATTGCTGCTTCCGTTTCGTTTTATTTTTTCCGGCGGTTCATTACCGGGAAATATATAAGATTGTAACATAAGAATTTTGCCCTGTGTTTTCTTTTATGATAGAATTGCAGATGAATTGTATTAAGAAGTCAGAATTACAGGGGAAACGGCTTTGGCCGTTTATACAGATCCAATGATGAGTATCACTTCGGTAGCTTATATCGTTTTTGTTGGCATAAGTCTGTTGATATATTATGCTGTCCCCCACAGGTTCAAGTGGTGGGTGCTTTTGGCCGACAGTCTTATGTTCTTTTTTGTAAATTCCGTTTGGTACACCTTTGTCTATCTTGCGATAAGTGTGGTGACTGTCTGGTCAGCGGTTCGTTATTTTGCACGGGAAAACGCACGGCACAAAAAAGCCGTACTGGTGCTTACCCTGATCGTTAACATCGGAATGCTGGCGGTACTTAAATACACGAATCTTGTGATCAATACCGTTAATTTCTTTAAAACGCGTAACGGAGGTGTTTCTTTTGACACCGTAAGATTTGCCGCCTCTCTTGCGATCAGTTTTTATACGCTTCAGATCATAGGTTATCTTCTGGACTGTTACTGGGAGATAGACAAAAAAGAAGACAACATCTTTAAACTTCTGCTGTTTACAAGCTATTTTCCGCTCATGATCTCGGGCCCGATCAGCAGGCATTCAGAACTTCAGGGCGAACTGTTTAAAGATCATGAATTTGATTACGATAATCTCGCTTCGGGCGCAAGACGTATTGCCTGGGGTATTTTAAAGAAAGTTGTGGTCGCCGACAGGATAGCGGTGTTTGCGGACTGTATGTTTGCCGATCCCGACACCTATTCGGGCATATGGGTCATAATAGCTGCAGTAACATATATAACCGAACTTTATTTTGATTTCAGCGGATGTATGGATATCATCATCGGCGTTTCGAAATGTTTTGACATCAGACTTACGGAAAACTTCAAAGCCCCGTTTCTTTCAAAGACGATACAGGAATTCTGGCAGCGCTGGCATATTTCGCTCGGCGCATGGCTTAAGACATACGTGATGTATCCCATTCTTAAGACAAGGCTTTTTTCGGAAATGGCCGTTAAGCTTAAAAAGAAGTTCGGAAAAGGAGCCAAAAAGATCCCTTCGTATATAGCGATGTTTGCAGTGTGGTTTTGTATGGGACTGTGGCACGGAAATTCCTGGAAATACATACTCGGAGAAGGCTTGTGGTTCTGGCTTGTCGTTATGCTCGGACAGATATTTGAGCCGGTATTTGAAAAGATTAAGAAAAAGCTTCACATAAAAGACGAAAATCCGGCATTTAAGGCATTCAGAACGATCAGGACAGTCCTTATCTTTGCCTTCGGTGTAATATTTTTTAATTCAAAAGATCTGTTTGCAGGCTTTTATATGGTGGGAGCAATGTTTAGGTCAAACGGCTTTATCGCTCCGCTTAAGGTGCTTTACAACGATGCGTTTGCCGCATTCGGAGGATTCGATGCGCTTTGCGCCGTTTTTGTGATCATGATACTTCAGTTTGTTGCGGATGTCCGGATCTATCATGAAAAACCGGTTCAGACACTTATTACCGAAAGACCGCTTGTCATAAGATGGGTACTTTATTTTGCGATCGTTTTGCTGATCGTTTTGGAAGGTGCCTTTGGACAGAGCAGATTTATATATTTTGGATTCTGATGGATAAAAAGAAAATAATATTTCCCGCCCTCATTGTTATGGGGGTACTCATAGTGCTTCTGATACCATATCTTGCCCGATTAAACTCTCCGACGCTTCCGGCTTCGGGGTTTGGTTCCCATGTTGTTACATCCGATGAATTTGACAGGGAAATATCGGGTCTTTCAAGTGATGACGCACTTTCGTTATCGCTTTCTTTTGACGGAGAGACATTATTTCACGACAGCGGTTTTAATACTTATTATTACAGTATCGTAAAAGACTCAGGAACCGCATTTATTCCCGAGGTATCGGCAGAAATACCCGGTATGAACGCGGGAACCGGGAAACTTATCTTTGATCGTCCGATAACGGCTGAAGGCATTGAAAACAACGAAAAGATCCGCGGTGCGTTTATAAAAGACGGAAGATATAAAGGCTTTGAAGTGGTCTGTACGACTTTGCCGCTTGTAAATATCGATCACGACGGAAATCTCGAAAACGGAAAGTGCGGGATGAGTTTTTCGCTTTTTGATAACAGAAGCGGGGTGAAAGAACGGCTTATTTATTCGGACGGCGATGTAAAATACAGGGGCGCGTCCACTCTTTATTTTCCCAAGAAATCTCTTAAGTTAAGCCTTAGATCGGTCGACGGGGAGAAGTCTTCCAAAAATAAGATATCGCTTTTAGGTATGCGAAGTGATGATGACTGGATACTTACGGCGGCATATTCGGATCCCGAGAAAGTCAGGGAAGTTTTCAATGAAAATCTGTGGTCCGACAGCTGCGCAACGGACAATTCATGGGGCGTAAGCGCGGGAATACGCTATTCGTACGTGGAACTTATCATGAACGGGGATTATATGGGACTTTACGCTCTGGGATTCCCGATAGACGAAAAACAGCTTGGCCTTAATAAGAATCCATCGGAAAATGCACTCTACAAAAAACAGGGCTGGGACAGTGAAGATGTGCTTACCTTGGGAACCTGGGGATGTCAGCCCGGTTATGAATGCAAGACCGAAAATGAGCATGTGCGTGCGGGATATGAAGGAGAATTCGGCATATACACAGGCCCGGACGGAGATGTTGTAAAGGACTTTTCGGAATGGAAACTGTTATATGAACATTACCTTTTCCTTGCAAGGAACGCAAACGATTCCGAAGCCCTCATAAACTGTATCGATGTAAACAATGCCGTAGATATAGCTTTGTTTTTTAACCTGATCCAGGGACACGATACCGTAAACGGTACTCTTGTTAAAAACGAGTTTCTTGCGATAAAAAGCGGCGAAAACGGACCGAAGGTTCTGTACGTTCCGTGGGATACGGATATTTCGTGGGGGACGGGATGGATATCAAACGGCGATGTTAACTTTACAGTGCCTTACAGGTTCGATCCGCA
>CACYCC010000158.1 GCA_902772805.1 uncultured Lachnospiraceae bacterium
CCTGAGATCAGTAATATTTTTGAGAAAGGCTGTATCGAGGGAATATGGCTGTACACGCAGGCCAAGTTAGAGAAGCTTGAGTGGGAGAAAGGAAAAGCTAAGGCCATCGTAACATCCGGAAAAGCGCAGGATATATCTTTCAGGGTGGATAAAGAAAATGTTTCGTTTTATATTAACGGTAAGAAACAAAAAGCCGAGAACGGCCGTATGACCTATTCGTTTAAGAAAAACGAAACAATAGAACTGGAGATTGTCCGGACATAAACCTGGTGTATAATGCAATAAAAAGACAATGGCAAATGTTGTCATTATATCTTAAGTTTTGCTACCATTTACATGTTGAAAGGGGAAGAAAAGAAAATGAAAAAGATATTATCGGTATTATTGGTGTTAGGTATGGTATTATCCCTTACAGCCTGCGGGGCTTCGGGAAGCAGTGCTTCAGGGGAGGATCCCGCACCTGTTTCGGTATCGGATGAGACGGAGGTTTCGGCAAGTGCTTCAAACGATCCCGAGCCGGCTTCGGAACCCGTGGCGATCTCAGAGGAAGACGTTATAGATGCTTTCAAGGCAGCCCAGGGTTATTGGTTTAAGATCGAAGGCGCGCTGTCCGCTGATTACAATGATTCGATCACAGGCACCATCAACGGTTTTGACAATGAATTTTATCGTGTAAACGAACCCGGTATGAGCACCTACGATGAACTTGTGAATAGTCTTTCCGAATATGTGGATGCGTCATTTGTCAAAGATTATATTGACACGCACGAAATGTTCATGGATCAAGACGGAGCTTTATATATTTGTCCTGCAGGCCGCGGAGACGACCTTACTCTTGCCTGGGTCGAATATTCCGTAAATCTTGAAGGAGAAAAGGGGACGCTTACCCTTACCATCCATCGTCAGGACTATTTCGATGCGCTTGATGACTGGTATGAGACGGGTGAAACCGATCAGCAGGAATTTTCGTTTACCGTTTCCGACGGACATGCGGTATTTGACGAAATGGTATATGTATACATGAACCCCGAAGAAGCACCTATAGCAGGTCACGATCCCGATTCGCTTGAAGCGGCGCTTATCGGATTGCTTGCAGGAACCTGGAACGATCATGACGGTCATTCCTATGTGATAGAAGAGGACGGCTCGTTCGTTTCGTATTATAACGACGAGGAAAACAGCAAGGGATACATTGTTTCTTCACGTTCGAATGACGGCTCTTACATGATGAGCGGTGAAGATTTCAACAATACGGTCTTTGTTCTTGGAAAGGCTGACGACGGCTCATCGGTGATCACATTTGATTCCGGAAGCATCGTATTCACCAAGGAAGATTAAGACCGTCTAAATTATGGGGGAAGAAACGACATGACACTGGTTGAGATCATTCTGTTAATCTTAGGCACCGTAGGTGCAATTATTTTGGGACGCAAAAGAAAATTCGTCTTAATGGCCCTTTGCATTGTGGTTGCGGCAGCAGCACTCTTTCTTTTGGCAGCTACCGGCATTCTGTTGATGGGCATAGACTAAATGAGAGAAGATAACAATAAACCAAGAATCGCACACAGGGAAGACTGGAAAACACTACCGATGCCGGACCGGCATGAGACTTTTGTGCTCAGCCGGTCTTTTAGTGATGAGGAAATGGCGGCGCTGCGATGCGGCAACATTCCGCAGGCCATGGAAGACAAGTGGTTTTGGTATATGGAGGGCCCGACCCTCTGGGCTCATCGCAGCTGGACGGGTTACTGCATTTACCGGATCGACTTTAAAGAAGACAATGAGCATATCGTGACCGTTAACCGCGATCCCGAGCAATATACATGCCCATCTGTTAAAGAAGATATCACGGCTTTGAACAAACTTCTGGACTGGTGGACAAGGGTTCCGTACGATCACTACAACGAGTGGCTTGCGGAGACGTACGATATGCTTAAAAATGCGGGAAAGATATAGTGAAAAAAGAAAACGGGATGCGGACCTTTCGGGGTCCGCATCTTTTTTGATCTGCGATCTTGTTAAGTGTTTGTTGCTTGCGAGGTGATATAATCTTCGCCGAGTATGATACGGACAGCGTTCTTTTGCATTGAAAGAAGTGTAACAGAGAACAGATAAATACATTTTGGTTAAGGAGTAAATATGGATTACAGAGACATTTTACACAACAAGTTTTGCGAGTCGGCTGCTGTATATTCATACAAAGGCGGAGAAGTTAAGATACTTGATATCAACGAAAAATACCTTCCCGAACTGTGGATGAATGTGGCAGAAAAGGATTATCTTGAAGCTCCGCTCGATAAGTGTTTTGAAACGGACAGTCTTATGGCTTTTACCGAAGCTGTAAAGAGATGTGTTGATCTTGGCAAGGATCAGTCTATCGATACCAAGAGGCTCATGTTTTCAAATTGTTGCGGATATGATCATGTCTATATAAAAAGCAAA
>CACYCC010000159.1 GCA_902772805.1 uncultured Lachnospiraceae bacterium
AGTGTAAGAGACTACCGTGCCGGTGGTAACATCGGTAGCCATGTAAACCCCATCCGAAGCAAGACCAAACTCCGAAAGGTGGACAACCATAGGCCGGCCCGGTCTGTTGTCAGGTAGGTCGCTTGAGGCCGGTGGTAACATCGGTCCTAGACAGATGATCATCCAATACATAACCCGGCTTACAGTTCGGCTCGTATTTTGGAAATCAAGAGGCATGAATAAGAGAATAGTACTGATCATTATAATCGCCGTGACGGCAGTGCTCCTGCCGGTATGGCTTATTTGTGTGAATAGAGATAAGACCGGCGATGCGGGTAAGAACGGTACGGCAAGTTCGGAACCGGTGTTAAAGACCGATGAAGAACTGATCGAAGCCGCGAGATATTCGGGAGTAATGGTCACGGCAGGTGAAAAGCACGCGAGCGGAGTCATAACGGCCATTACCGATAACAAGGTTGTGCTTTTAACGGCCGGACATCTTATGGACGGATTTGATAAAGGCATCATAACGATGTATAACAATGTCATCGGTTTTGCGGATGTGATCTACAGATCCGATAATCCCGATCTTTGCGTGATGACCTTTGAACGAAATGACCTTGGCGAGGATTTCCTGGCAACGCTTTCAGAGGCGCCTGTAGATGTTGATGCATATAATGCGCTTGCGGTGGGAGATGAAGTCTTTTTGTCGGGTTCGGCGGTAGGGCAGGGATCCAATGCCACCAAAGGTACGGTTTCGGACCTTGATTATTATGTAAGTGATTTTGACGCGAACCTTCTTTTTGTAGGTGCGGATGTATTTCCCGGTATGAGCGGATGCCCGGTGTATGACATGTACGGAAGGCTCATTGCGATACTGGTGGGCGGAAGCGAATACAGCGAAGCCGTATGCGTAAAGGCCGCTGACATAGCGGAAGTGCTAAGAGAACTTGAAGCCGGCGGATACGCTAATGCAAAGCAACCCTGAAATGGCAGGTATAAAAACGTAAAAAATGGTGTTTCGTAAAATGCATGTTGGGCCGGATCGGCCCGGTGACACATTTGCGGGCACGGAATGGAGATATATGACAAAGATTGATGTAATTTCAGGATTTCTGGGCGCAGGTAAGACCACGCTCATCAAAAAACTCTTAAGTGAAGCTTTAAAAGGGCAGAAAGTCGTTCTTATCGAAAACGAATTCGGTGAGATCGGCGTCGACGGCGGATTCTTAAAGGATTCCGGCATCGAGATCCGCGAGATGAACTCCGGATGTATATGCTGTTCTTTGGTGGGAGATTTCACTACTTCTCTTGAAGAAGTGCTTGAAAAATACACTCCCGACAGAGTGCTCATCGAGCCCTCGGGTGTCGGCAAGCTTTCCGATGTTCAGAGAGCGGTATTCAAAGCTTCCGAAAAGGCAGGCGTTGAGCCCGGCTCATCGGTTGTCGTTGTTGATGCCACAAAGTGCAGGATCTATATGAAGAACTTCGGTGAGTTCTTTATCGATCAGGTTGAGCATGCGGGCACTATCGTGCTTTCAAGAACCCAGAACATGACCGAGGAAAAACTTGAAAAGGTCATTGAGATGTTAAGAGAGCACAACAAAGACGCCAAGATCATCACAACACCCTGGGATGAGCTTACCGGACAGTACATTCTTGAGACATTCGAAGCCGTTACGGGCCTCGAGGAAAGCCTCATGAATGAATTTATGGAAGAACACGAACATCACCATCACCACGATGACGACGATGATGACGAGCACGAACACCACCATCATCACCACCACGACGATGATGATGACGATGATGATGATGACGAACATGAGCATCATCACCACCATGACCATGATCATGACCACGATCACGGCGATGAGTGTACCTGCGGCTGCCACGATCACCACCATCATCATCATGCAGACGAAGTGTTCACCAGCATCGGTTTTGAGACAGGTGCTCATTACACCAAGGATCAGGTCAACGCCTTCTTATCGGCACTTGAAAATGAAGCAGAGTACGGTCTTGTACTCCGTGCAAAGGGCATGCTTCCTTCCGACAACGGAACATGGATCTATTTCGATTATGTTCCCGGCGAAGTCAATGTACGTGAAGGCAGCCCCGAGTATACCGGAAGAGTATGCGTTATCGGTTCCGAGCTCAAAGAAGACAAGATCAAGGAACTGATCTCGGTAAGAAAAGGAGATTGATCATGAAATCCGTATTTGTTATTAACGGTTTTTTGGACAGCGGTAAGACTTCTTTTATCTCATACACATTAGGTCAGCCCTATTTTCGTACCAAAGGCGTGACAATGCTGGTGGTATGTGAAGAAGGCGAAGAAGAGTATGACGAGAAGCTTCTTAAAGCTACCAATACGGTAATGGTCACAGTTGATGATGTTTCCGACATCACACCCGACAAACTTATCGAACTTGACAAAAAATACAGACCGGAAAGAGTTATATTCGAATATAACGGAATGTGGAATTACAAGGAGTTTAAGCTGCCTTTTCTGTGGAAACTCGAGCAGCAGATAACGCTTATCAATGCAGCTTCTTTTGAACTGTATTACACCAATATGCGTTCACTCCTTGCAGAGAGCTTAAGAAAGTCCGAACTTATCATCTTTAACCGTTGCGACGGCTTAACAGATAAGCTTGCATCGTTTAAAAGAAACGTTAAGGCCCTTAATCAGCAGGCTGAGATAGTATTTGAAGATGCACAGGGCGAGATCAACTTAACGCTTGACGAAGAACTTCCTTACGATGTTTCCAAAGATCATATCGATCTTACGGATGCAACGTATCCTATCTGGTACATAGATGCACTCGATAACACCGACAGATATATTGGCAAAGAGGTTTCTTTTACCGCAAGATGTCTTATCCCGCAGCCCGTTATCAAGGGGATGTTCGTGCCGGGAAGGTCTGTCATGACCTGCTGTGCCGAGGATATCCAGTTCCTGGGATTTCCCTGTAAGTTCACGGGAGATCTCGGATGCAAGGACGGCGACTGGATCGACATGGTCTGCAAAGTAGACAAGGAATATTTTGAAGGATATAAAGACGAAGGCCCGGTGCTTAAACTCGTTTCGCTCAAAAAACGCGGAAAGCCCGCCAATGAGGTGCTTTCGTTCTAGGAGTTTTGGATGATACCGTATACATTTTTACAACTCGTGTTCTTTTTCCTGCTGTACTGTTTTATAGGCTGGATAATAGAGAGCACGTATGTATCTGTTGTTAACAAAAAGTTTGTGAATCGCGGATTTATGCGTGGTCCCGTAATACCGATATACGGTTGCGGGGCTATGCTTATGTTGCTGGTCGCACAGCCCGTGATCAAATATCCGGTCGCGGTGTTTTTTGTGGGGCTTATAAGCTGCACGATACTTGAATATGTGACCGGGTATCTTATGGAGAAGATCTTTAAGGTAAGATACTGGGATTATTCGGATTTCAGGTTTAACATAAACGGTTATGTGTGTCCCGGAACGAGCTTGAGCTGGGGAGCGCTTACTTTGTTCCTTAATTATATCCTGCATAAGCCCGTGGAATATTTTGTGTTAAATGTGATCAC
>CACYCC010000160.1 GCA_902772805.1 uncultured Lachnospiraceae bacterium
GAATCCCGCCTGATGCATCGCGATGACATCCATATAGCCTTCGCACAGGATGAACCTGTCTTTACGCGATGTTCTGGCAAAATTAAGGCCGTAGAGGTTTCTGCCCTTGTCAAACACCATAGTTTCCGCGGTGTTAACGTACTTGGGCTTCGCATCGCTCATAACACGGCCGCCGAATCCGATGACTCTGTTATGTATATCCTGGATCGGAAACATCACACGGTTCCAGAATCTGTCGGTCATTCCGCGCTTTTCGTCAAAAGCCGCAAGCCCCGCTTCCCTCATGATATCATCGGAAAATCCCTTGCCTCTTAAGTATTTCACGAGGTCGTCGCTTGTCATCAAAGAAAACCCGAGTCCAAAGGAATTCATGGTCTCATCCGTAAGCTGACGGCTTTTAAAATAGTCCATTCCGACCTGTCCTCTGGGACTTCTTAAGTTATAGTAAAAATACTTGGCCGCTTCCATATTGGCGGTAAGTATCTGAAGGCGTTTCTCTTCGCGTTCTTTTTGCTCTTTGGAATATTCGGCTTCCGGAAGCTTGATGCCCGCGCGGTCCGCAAGATACTTTACGGCTTCCTGGAACGAATAATTCTCATATTTCATAACGAAGGAAATTACATTTCCTCCCGCCCCGCAACCGAAACAGTAGAATATCTGCTTGGTGGGTGACACGGAAAAAGAAGGCGATTTTTCATTGTGGAACGGGCAGAGTCCGAAATAGGACGAACCCTTGCGGGTAAGCTTTACGGAACTTCCTATAACATCCACTATATCGTTTCTTGTTCTAACCTCTTCAATAACTTCCTCAGGATATCTCATTTATTACCCCATCCAAACCTTTGGAATGAAAATGTCTTCGTATACCGATATCGCATATCTGTCGGTCATGGCGCCGACATGGTCGCACACGAGCTGTTCTTTGGGATCGCCCTTGTCGACTCTTGCCTTAAGATCCGCAGGCAGTGCGTCAAAATGCTTTAAGTAGTACTCATAGAGCGTTTCCATGAGCGTCTCGGCCTTCTGCTCTTCGGCCTTGGCTATATTGTTCTGGTAAACGTTTTCAAACATGAACTGTCTGATATCGCTCATCGCTTTCTCAACGGGCTTGCTCATCATTACGTCATCGCGTCCGATGCTGGACATTACGATGTCATGTATGAAATGATCGAGCCTTTCGCCGCATGTATAGCCGATCACGTCACCTATGCTTCTGGGCACATCGCTTTCTTTTAATATACCCGCGCGCATGGCGTCGTCCATATCGTGGTGGATATAAGCGATCTTGTCGGATAATCTCACGACTTTTCCCTCAAGTGTCGAAGGCATGCCGGTCGTCTGATGATTGAGTATCCCGTCGCGGACCTCGAAGGTAAGGTTAAGGCCCTGCCCGTTCTTTTCAAGCACGTCAACGGTCCTTACGCTTTGCTTGGCGTGATCGAAACCGTAAGGGCACACTCTGTTAAGCGCGCGCTCTCCGGCATGACCAAACGGCGTATGGCCAAGATCGTGACCGAGTGCGATCGCCTCTACAAGCTCTTCGTTTAACTGAAGCGCTTTTGCAAGTGTTCGTGCATTCTGGGAAACTTCAAGTGTATGTGTAAGACGTGTCCTGTAATGATCTCCTTCGGGAGAAAGAAACACCTGTGTTTTATCCTTTAACCTTCTGAAAGCCTTACTGTGAATGATGCGGTCCCTGTCTCTTTGGAAGACGGGCCTTATGTCACAGGGCTCTTCGTCTCTGAGGCGGCCTTTTGATTCTTCGCTTAATTTTGCATAGGGACTCAAAAAATCTCTTTCCCAGGCTTCAAGACTTTCACGTATAAGCATATGCCACCCCTCGATTCTCAATGATTGCAGCTAAAAACGCTGCTAATTAAGTATATTCTGTACTGACTTTAAAATTCCTTTTTATTTTTTCGTGAAATTTAGCGGAAAATTTACCGGGCAGGTGTCCTCTGCATCGGCGGATCTTCTACTGCGTCGATGAACCTGCGGAAATGCCGGCTGCGGACAATACGTCGCTGGTGCGCTGCCATACCGATAACATCAGCGAATACCCCTCAGTACTGCTGGCAAGTACGGCCACGAGATTGTCGCTTCGGATGTTCTGGACAACGTATTCATCGGACTCCGTGGGGATCACAGCGCCTTTTCCGAGCGTTGCATCCATAGCTCCCGAAAATACCACATCGGGAAAAGCGGATGTTCTGATGGCGATATCGATGTTTCCGCTTGCAAGGTTGTTGTCCCAGTTTCCTTTATAAGAAGTATATGTGTACTTTTCTCCGTCTGAATCTTTGAAATACTTGCTGCCGGTTCCGTTGGCAACATCATCTCTGAATTTCCCGGCAAACATTACAAACGAATCTTCTCCCGTCCTGGTAAAAAGAACGCCGTTGCCTTCCCTTAAGCCGTCTTTAAAATCACCGACATAGATCGAATAGCCTATGTAAGTGTTTCCTTCTTCGTCGGTCTTTTCACCGCCGAACGTATAGATTCCGGCGCCGGTTCCCGAACCTTCGTTGTAGTTTTCGGAAGGGATATAAATGTAACTGTCGGCCGCCTTGGTATTTACAAGCTGCGTTGCCTCATCGGAGCCGTCAACCGCCATGATCTTTGAAAAATCAAAGGTCAGAAAGTCGGGTTCGGTTCCCGCGCTAAGCCCGGCAACGTAATCCTTTAACGCTTCGTAGGCCTGACCAAGCACCTTTTTCTTAAGTTCATAACTGCCCTTTTCTTTGGAAAGGTCTGCTATGAGCGCTTTGTCGTCGATATCGAGTTTTCCCGAAAGTCTGTTTAAGAGTTCGACCGCTTTGTCAAATTCGCCGGTATTTCTAAGATATGCCACTCTTTCGGATGCACATTCCGTCAATATCCTTGCTATATCGGTATTGCCTGCGGTTAAGTTGTAGCCGCGTTCAAGCGAATTGATGCGCATGTCGGGATCGTCTGCGTATACTTCGTTTTCATGAAGCACATATTCGGTGATCACCTGTTTATCGCCTTCCAAAACTTCGGGTTCAAGACCTTCAAATACAGTAAGGCCGTTTTCAAAGGTCTCTTTGACATCCTCGGCACCCACCGCCTGCTTGGCAACAAGCTTTCCGAGATAACACTCGGTTGATGCGGGATCTATGGAAAGAGCCTTGTCATACTTGGCTATCGCGCCTGTAAAATCGGACTTTGCAAACATCGTCTCGGCTTTTAAATAGTTTCTTTCAAACCGTCTCTTTGGTGTATTTAAAAGGATCAGGAACAATATTCCCACAACGATCAAAAGACCTCCGAGTATATAACCGGAAATCCTTATCACGGGAGCAAACTTTTCGCGAAGCTCGGCGTCTACCTTCTTAAGCCTTTCACGGCGGGCCGCATCTCTTCTTTTCTTGAGTTCGTCCTCGTCTTCTTCGTAGGGCTCTTCTTCAACAAAAACCTCGACAAGCTCGGTCTTTATCTTCTCTTCGGCCTCACGTTCTTCGCGCTTTTTGCTTTCCTGTTCCTCTTTACGCTTGTTTTCTTCTTTTTTTATCTCACCCATAACACCGGTGACATTCTTCTTTTTTGACATTAAAACCGTCCTCTTACGGAGCTTCACAATAAACAACAAATGATTATAACATATATGGGCGCCGGAAGCGAAGCGGAGAATTTGAATCCACTGGATTCAAATTCTTTCCTGCACTAAAAACGGGACATCGAACGATGCCCCGTTTTTAGTGCAGGAGATGGGATTTGAACCCACACGATATTGCTACCACTGGCACCTGAAGCCAGCGCGTCTGCCGTTCCGCCACTCCTGCGCAC
>CACYCC010000161.1 GCA_902772805.1 uncultured Lachnospiraceae bacterium
AACTCAAACCGCGTTTCGGCCATAGCATACGGCCCCAAGAAAGTCGTATTCATAGTAGGTATCAACAAGATCTGCAGCGATATCGACAGTGCACTTAAAAGGGCAAGGAACGTTGCCGCAACAACGAACGTTCAGCGTTTCGGTCTTTCCACACCCTGCACCAAAACGGGAACCTGCTTTAACTGCAAATCACCCGACACGATATGCTGTCAGTTCCTTATCACAAGATATTCACGTCACAAGGACAGGATCCACGTTATCCTTGTCAATGACAACCTGGGATTTTAGTTTGGAATCAATGAGAGTATGAGATAATAACAGCTGAAAGTGCTATTTTTAAGAGGATTACCAATTGAAGGGTTTAAAAAAATTTGCCGGAGTCATGTTCTACGATAATCAGGACCTGCACTCCAGACTTCTTAATCTCTTTCTGGTGGCAATGCTGATTTCTTCTCCTTTGATCATTATCAGTACATTTATCTTTTCGAAAAGTTTTATACAGCTTATCCCGATATTTGTACTGGTGGTACTTGCTTTCATATCAACAGGCATTGCATATAAGACCGGAAACACAAAAGTGAGCGGTATCATATTGAGCATCGGAGGATGTATGATCACCTTCCCGATCATGTACTTTCTTGACGGAGGCATGCATTCGGGTATGCCGATATGGTTCCTGATGGGACTGGTATTTAACTGGTTCGTACTTGAAGGTACGGTCAGTTATATTGCCTTCATATTGTGTGCTTTTATATACGGGATATGTTTCCATCTTGAGATATCTCATCCCGAGTTTGTTTTAAATGTACTTAGCCGGGAAGCGGAAATAACGGACATTGCGCTTGCGATACTGGTCATAAGCGTTATCTTCGGTGCGATCTTTAAGTTTCAGGCAAACGTGTATGAAAGACAGAAGACCGATCTTGAGGCAAATGAGAACGATCTCAGAGCCGCTAAGGATGAAGCCGAAAAGGCCAATAAGGCAAAGAGCGAATTTCTTGCCAATATGTCCCACGAGATCAGAACGCCTATCAATACGATGCTCGGAATGAATGAGATGATCCAAAGAGAGGCCGAGAACAGCGATGTCAAAGTTTACGCGTCCAATATTGAAAGCGCAGGCAATTCGCTGCTTGCAATAATAAGTGATATTCTCGACTTTTCGAAGATCGAATCGGGAAAGATGGAACTGTTCCCGGCCGAATACGATCTTTTCTCTCTTATCAACGATTCGTACAACACTGTAGCCGGACGTGCCAAAACAAAGAGGCTCAATTTTACCGTCACCAACAATCCGGCCATTCCGGGAAGACTGTACGGCGACGAGATCAGAATAAGGCAGATAATAAACAATCTTTTGTCGAATGCGGTCAAATACACTTCGGTCGGAGGAGTCGAGCTTATACTTGATTTTTCGTGGATCGACGCAGACAATGTCGTACTTGATATAACGGTCCGCGATACCGGAATAGGCATTCGCGAAGAGGATTTTGACAGGATATTCTCATATTTCCAGAGAGTGGATGAGAAAGAAAACAGAAACATTGAAGGCACGGGACTCGGTCTTGCGATCGTAAAGAAATTTACGGACCTTATGGGCGGAACCGTATCCGTTAAGAGCAAATACAATGAGGGCTCCGAATTCAAGGTTTCCATTCCTCAGAAGGTTAGCGACCCGCATCCCATGGGCGACGCAGCCACGCTCATGTTTAAGAGCGGTGCCGAGAAAGCCAAGTACAAAGAAATGTTCAGGGCTCCGAACGCTCATATTCTTTCCGTTGACGATGTCAGCATCAATCAGGACGTTATTAAGATGCTGCTTAAAAAGACCGAAGTGCAGATCGATTTCGCCGAGAGCGGAAGAGAATGTATCGCGCTTACATCAAGCAACTGGTACGATCTTATATTTATGGATCACATGATGCCGGGAATGGACGGCGTTGAAACGTTCAAACTGATACGTCAAAGCCCCGATAATCTCAATCACGATACTCCGGTAGTCATCCTTACCGCAAACGCCGTTGCCGGCGCCGAGGATGAATATCTTAAAGAAGGTTTTGCGGGTTATCTTGCAAAGCCCGTCAAGGGCGCGGATATAGAAGATATGCTTATAAAGCTTTTGCCCAAAGAACTTGTTACACTTACGTCTGATATGTAGAAAGAAAAAACCCCGATTCATAACGAATCGGGGTTTGTGATACTATGAAAGCTTACGCAAGATTAAACAACCAAAGCCTCGAAAACACCTCGGCTTTGGAGGAACGCTCTGCGTCGAATCGCAGTTGAGGCATCTGCGATCCGATCACAAATCAGAGATTTGTGATTCCTTTTATCCCATTACAACTTTGACATTGTATTCTTTCTTTCCTTCTACGAAAGGAATCACGCAGCCGTCGACCTTGTTGCCGTCAACGATAAGCTCTTTAACTCCCTTTTCAACATCCGAAGGATTGGATACTTCGATGTGGTATGTAGCACCACGGAACTTTCTTGTGATCTTGAAATCACCGAAGCCGTGAGGTACGCAGGGATCAACGGAAAGACCCTTGTGAGTGGGGTATACGCCGAGGATGTACTGCGAAATGTTGCAGAACGTCCAGGCTGCAGTGCCGGTAAGCCATGAGTTCTTGCCTTCGCCGGGGCGGGTGGAGTCCTTTCCGGCCACCATCTGGCAATACACGTAGGGCTCAACTTTATGCAGTGTCTGGTCCTTAATCCATGATGGGCATATCTTTGTATAGTGATCCCAGGCGTCGTTGCCGCGACGGGCCAGAGTCTCGCCTATGATTACCCAGGGGTTGTTGTGGCAGAAGATTCCGGCATTTTCTTTGTATCCGGGCGGATAAGAAGAA
>CACYCC010000162.1 GCA_902772805.1 uncultured Lachnospiraceae bacterium
CAGTCAGCCACTTCAACAAAGGGGTGGGGATTCGGAAGTTTAACGGCGCCGGCGTCATCACATTTTATTGCATGGTAAAAACTTAAGAATTCCTCGAACACAAGACGACGTCTTGCATTGTAGAGTTTGATCTCGTCTTCGGGAAAATGGATGTTTTTAAACGATTCTTCAAGAGTAAGAAAATTATTGTCCGTGATCTCGGCACCCGTAAGATATTCGGTAAAGCGGGATGCTTCGCCTATGGACGAAAGAACGGCTTTCTTGATCTTGCCCGCCGAAATGTCCTTGGTGGCGGAATATATGGGGCCGATCGTTCCCGCAAGAGCGGAATACTCTTCGGGTTTATACATCTGCGGCTGTATCATCGAATAGGTTGCACCCCTAACGGTCACAAATCCCCTGAAAACATAAGGTGTCCCTGTTTTAAGCGTTTTTGCAAGATATGCGGCGTTAAAGAACTTTATCTCAAAAGTATCCCCGTTTTCGTCGCGAACATATGCCGTTACCACGGATTTCCCCGAATATCTGATGATCTTGGCCGGTGCGATGATACTGCCCTTTACGGCATTCCGTTCCATTGGAACAAAATCGCGCACTCCCTTTATCTCTTCAAACTTCTCATAAGTTCTCGGAAAATAGTAAAGAAGGTCCTTGACCGTATGAAGCCCCATACGGTCAAAGCCCTCCGCGCTTTTACTTCCTATTCCTTTTATGGATACAACCAGTGAATCCAGTGCCATGATTCTATTCCGCAGATATGATGTAGTAATAAATGGGCTGTCCGCCGTACTGGAGATCCGCATCAACCTTGGGGAATTTCTCACCGATAAAGTCTATAAGTTCACCGGCCTGTTCTTCGGTCACATCCGCACCGTAATATACGGTAACGAGTTCCGAAGGTTCATCCTCAAGAATGAGTTCCTCTATCATCTCTTTGGCGGCATCGTTCATGTCTTTGTTGACAGCCAGTAATCCTCTGTCACCTATGCCCATGTAGTCGCCTTCTTTGATATCTTTGTCATCGATCCTGGTATCACGTACCGCGTAAGTTACCTGACCGGTCTTGACCATTGAAAGTGCGTCACGCATTGCCTCTTCATTGGCGGCAACGTCTGCGTCGGGAACATAACAGATCATAGCCGAGATACCCTGAGGGATGGTCTTTGAAGGGATAACAACAACGTTCTTGCCTTCAACAAGATATTTAACCTGGTCTGCAGCCATAATGATGTTTTTGTTGTTGGGGAAGATAAAGATCGTATCCGCATTTATCTTCTCGCATGCCAGCACCATGTCCTCTGTCGAAGGGTTCATGGTCTGTCCGCCTTCAATAACAACGTCAACACCGAGCTCTTTGAATATCTTTGAAAGGCCGCTTCCCGATGAAACTGCGATAAATCCGTACTTTTTGTGTTCTTCGGATACGGTTTCTTTTACAGCTTCACCCTGCTTATTCTCGTTCATCATTTCCCTGAAGAGCTTCTCCTCATGCTCAAGACGCATATTATCGATCTTGATGCTGGAAAGTGAACCGTATTTGAGTGCTCTCTGTATTGCAAGACCGGGATCGTTGGTATGTACATGAACCTTTACGATATCATCATCGGTTACCAGAACGATCGAATCGCCTATGGATTCAAGGAATGACTTGAAGTCCATCTCGTGCTTTACATTAAAGAGCTTATCGAGGTTGATGATAAATTCGGTACAATATCCGAATTTGATCTCTTCCTCGGCCTGTTCGCTGATGGTCGTTTCTTTGGCGGGGCCTTTGAAATCGGTAAGATTGATCTCTTTACCCAGGAATGCGTCGTATGCTCCGTGAAGCACTTCAACAAGTCCCTGTCCGCCGGAATCCACAACGCCGGCCTGTTTTAATACGGGCAGCATATCGGGAGTCTTTTTAAGAACTTCCTCGGCATAAGCGATGATCTCCTGCATGAACTTATCAACGTCATTGCAACCCGCATCCGCAAGTTCTCTTCCCTTTGTGGCAACGCC
>CACYCC010000163.1 GCA_902772805.1 uncultured Lachnospiraceae bacterium
CTGCTTGCCTTTCTTGGCTGCTTTCATGAGCGCTGCAACTATCGGCGAGTTTTTGTCTACCCGGTAGAGAGTCTGTTTGATGGCAAGGACATTTTCCTCGTCCGCGGCCGCATCGATCAGATTGGAGATCGGGTCGAAACTCTGGTAAGGGCAGAACAACAGCCTGTCCTTTTCCCTGATGGAGTCAAAGATAATATCTTTCCTGCCCCACTCGGGCATCGCCGGTGTGAACGGGATCTCCTTGTATTTCTTGTACGATCCCATCGCATAGATCTCTGACAAAAAAGTAAGATCAAGCGGACCGTGTATAAAGAACGTATCCCGGTTCGAAACACGAAGCGCCGAAGAAAGCTTTTCAAGTATCCTTCCGTCTGTCGCGTCTTCGATATCAAGTCTTATAACTTCGCCCCATTCACGCTTACGTATCTGCTCTTCTATCTTCATGAGCAGGTCTTCGGCCTCTTCAACATCTATCGTAAGATCGGCGTTACGCATGATCCTGAATACCGCCGATGAAATGATCTTGCGCCCTTTAAGGATCCTTGAAAGGTGTTCGCGCACGATCTCTTCGATAAAGATCATCCGCTTCCTGCCGCCCGCTTCGGGATTTTTGGAAGCGTTAGCCCTTTCAGGACCTTTGCTTCCGCTCTTTTCCGATACCTTTGAGAGGTCAAGGAGTCTTTCGATATTATCCGGGATCTGCAGTATCACCATCTCGTTCTCGTCGTTTTCTTTGGCCGGCTTGGTGAGTATCGCTATGTTGATCGTTTCGTTTTTGATAAGAGGGAACGGTCTGTCCGGGCGCACCGCCATGGGGGTAAGCAGCGGAAATATCATAGATTCGAATATCCTGTCGGAATATGACTTCTCAGCCTCACTCATCTCAGATGCGCTGTGAAGCAGCTCGATCCCCTCGTCTTTTAGTTCACATAACAACTTGTTATTGTAAACCGAGTACTGTTCAGTTATTACTTCTCTGCAGGCCTGCGCCACAAGGCTTAACTGAACCGTCGGATTCATGCCGGCAATATCTTTTCCCGTATATCCGGCATGTACCATATCCTTAAGTGAAGCAACCCTTACGACAGTGAATTCATCGAGATTTGATGCGGAAATAGAAAGAAAAAGCATACGTTCGAACAGGGGATTGCGGGCACTCGTTGCTTCTTCGAGCACTCTAAGATCGAACTGAAGCCAGCTCAGTTCCCTGTTTCTGTAATACTTATAATCGTTAAGATCGATACGTTCGATACTTTCAGACATTTCTCGCTTCCTTTAAGCAGATACTATCAGACGTTTCCGGTTCCCTTCAGATAGTTAATGAACTGGGCAGCTGTACGCCCCGTCCTGCCTCCGTGGGAAAGTTCCCATTTGTTTGCAAGTTCAAGCAGTTTCTTTTCATCGACATCAAGACCTGCGCGTTTTGCAAGTTCCAAAACGATCCTGTCGTATTCCTTTTTGTCGGGAGCGCCGAAATAGATGGTCACGCCAAAACGGTTGTAAAGAGAGAGCTTTTCCTGCATGGTATCGCCGAAATGGATCTCGTCTTCCCTTAAGTTCTCACCGCGCTCCGAGAATTTCTCGCTCACGATGTGGCGTCTGTTTGATGTCGCGTAGATAAGGACGTTTGACGGTTTCTTTTCAAGACCGCCTTCTATAACGGCTTTTAAGTATTTATACTCTATCTCAAAACTTTCAAAGCTTAAGTCGTCCATATAAAGGATGAACTTGTAATTTCTGTTCTTGATCTGAGCTATCACATCGTTAAGATCTTCAAACTGATGCTTGTAGACTTCGATGATACGAAGGCCGTCTTCGTAGTATTTGTTGGCGATCGCTTTGATGCTTGAGCTTTTTCCGGTTCCGGCGTCACCGAACAGCAGGCAGTTATTGGCAACTCTCCCCTTTACGAAAGCCTCGGTGTTGTCGATCAGTTTCTTTTTGGCATCTTCGTATCCCACAAGGTCGTCAAGACTTACATGGGCGATGTTTGTGATCGGAATGATGTTCGCGCCGTCGTCGGTATGAACTATTCTGAATGCTTTATGTAAACCAAATTTGCCTACGCCGTAGTCTTTGTAAAAGGCTGTGAGCGTCTTTTTCATCTCCCGGGGTGTGTCATTTTCGTTGAATCTTTTGGCAAGATCCACGATACGGCTGCATACACGGGTGTTGTAGACCTTGCTCTCACGCTTGGAACTGGTGTAATCAAGGGCAAGACCGAAATCATCTATCCCAAGAGTTTTGACCATGTCCGAAAAATCATAATCGTAAAGTTCTTTAAAGATCACGATGTCGTGAAGCACACAGTCATTGATGGTGCCTTCCACTTCTCCCACTATCTCGCAGGCCATCGAATAGCTGTTTTCGTTGTTTACCAAAAGATTTGAAAGATAACAGTGCCAGAGATTTCCGTAAAATCCGAAATGTCCCGCAAGCTCTAAAAGTTCATGAAAACACTTGTAAAACAGTGAACGCAGGCTTTCCCTGTCGGCATCGGGTCTATCATAATTTTCCATCAGACAGACCATGTCTTTTAACAACTGGCCGTCACTGAAATCTTTATATACTATAAGTTCCTGTTCACGCATATATTCTCCGCTTTCCGCCGGACGCGCAGCCGCTTTTTATGTCGGGACCGCATTTTATGCCTGGGCCGCATTTATGTCGGGGCCGCATTTCCCAGCATCATCTAAAAAGATATGTAACCATTATAATTTGAGTAGGCGCGGAAAGCAATTACGGGTTGCGGCGGCATCAAATTTGCTGTGTGGCGGCAGCAAACCGGGTACGTGGCGGCGGCTAATTTGCTGTGCGGCTGTAGTAAATTTTCGAATGTGGCGCGGCAAATTATGGTATAATGGACGTAACGAAACAAAAACATTGTTTGTCCTTTCGATATCGACTGTAACAACGACAGTATTGCAAGGACGCATTCAGGAGACAGATATGTCAAAGATTTCAAGAGGGATCATCGTAGGCGCAGCGGTTTTTGTCCTGGTAGCGGGTGTTATTATATATTCCGTCATTAAGAGCAGGGCTATCGCGGTTCCCGACGGAGTCATCGGAAATACAGCAGGAAACCTCAATAACAAAGGACTTTTCTGTGAATCGGACGGCGTTGTTTATTTTGCCAATCCTTATGATAACGGAAGTCTCTATTCCATGACTCCCGATATGCAGAATCTCAAAAAGATCTGCGACCTCTCGGTTGAGTATATAAATGTCGGTGGCGATTACGTGTTCTTTTACGGTGAACCGTCAAAATCCACCACGGGTATAGGAAGCGTGGTCTCAAAGCCCGGAATGTACATGGTGCACAAAAACGGCGATGACTTAAAAGCCCTCACCAAGGATATCTCGCGTGCCATGGTGCTCTACGGCGGCAAGATCTACTATCAGCACTATACCAAGGCGACCGGCACCACCTTCGCGGCGATCGATATCAAAAAGCACGAGTCAACCGAACTGCTTGATTATATGATCAATCCCGTCGGACTTTACGGCAACAACATCTACTATAACGGCATGTACCAGGACCATTTCCTGTACGCCTACAATGTTGCCACCAACACCAACGAACTTGTCTGGGAAGGCAATATCTGGAATCCGATCTGCGACGGCGATTATGTGTATTATATGGATGTTTTGAACGATTACAGACTGTGCCGCTATTCGATCTCGGCCAACACCGTTGAGATCCTGGAAAAAGAACGCGTAGACTTCTACAATCTCTACGGCAACCAGATATTCTATCAGACCAGCAC
>CACYCC010000164.1 GCA_902772805.1 uncultured Lachnospiraceae bacterium
AAAAAAGTAAGCTCTTGTTGATACAACCGTACAACAAAAGCTTACTTAAAGTCTTAATCTGTCCCTTGCCAAATCCTTAACTGTTTCTTAAGGAATCAAGAATTTGCGTATACTATCAGCAGATCTCCGATCCCGAAGGAAGATCCTTTTCGGGAGTCATGAGTGCCAGTGTTCCGTCGGGACCTTCGGCACAGAGAAGCATTCCCTCGGATACCACTCCCGCAAGTGTTGCGGGCTTGAGATTTACAAGCACCATTACCTTCTTGCCTACCATTTCTTCGGCTGAATAGTGCTGTTTGATACCCGATACTATCTGCTTGACACTGTCACCGATCTTAACCTGTGAGCAAAGGAGCTTCTTGGACTTCGGCACTTCCTCACACTTTATGATCTCGCCGACCGCAAACTGCATCTTTGCAAAATCGTCATATGTGATCTCATCTTTTAATTCAAGCTTGATAGCGGGTTCTTCAGGCTTGGCGGGTTCTTCGCTCACGCCGGCCTCTTTCTTTTGCAAAGCTGCGATCCTTTCCATCTCGGCATGAACATCATTGATGTCAAGTCGCGCAAACAGTATCTGCGGGCTGTCGGTCACTTTGCCGCCGTTTGGATATTTACCGAATTCTTTAAGCTCGTCAAAATCGCGAAGAGGCGCATTTAACTGCTTTGAAATGCTCTCTGCCGTATCGGGCAAAAACGGCCACAACAGGCTTGCACCGATCATTATGCCTTCGGTCAGGTTATAAAGCACCGTAGCGAGTCTGTCCTTCTTGGCTTCGTCCTTGGCAAGAACCCAGGGCTCTGTCTCATCTATATACTTGTTAAGTCTTTTAAAGAGTACAAATATCTCGGAAAGAGCATCGGCTACGTGATAATCATCCATCTTGGCAACAGCTCTGTCGTATGTCGAAGTTGCCACTGCCTTAAGGTCGTCATCAACGGTTTCTTTTACCCCTTTATCCTCAACAATACCGCCGAAATACTTGTTGCTCATGGAGATCGTGCGGTTTACGAGGTTACCGAGAATATTGGCAAGATCGGAATTGATCCTCTCCGTCATAAGATCCCAGCTTACAACACCGTCATTGTCATAAGGCATCTCGTGGACAAGATAATATCTTACCGCATCGACACCGAAGAATCTCGCTGCGTCATCGGCATAGATAACGTTACCCTTGGACTTACTCATCTTGCCGTCGCCCGACAAAAGCCAGGGATGACCGAATACAGTCTTGGGAAGGGGCTCACCGAGGCTCATCAAAAAGATGGGCCAGTAAATCGTATGGAATCTTACAATGTCCTTGCCTATCAGATGAAGGTCTGCGGGCCAGTACTTTTTGTAAAGTTCGTCTGAATTTCCGTCGGCATCGTATCCGAGTCCGGTTATGTAGTTTGACAAAGCATCAAGCCATACATATACAACGTGCTTGTCATCGAACGTTACGGGAATACCCCATTTAAACGATGTTCTGGAAACGCACAGATCCTGAAGTCCGGGCAGCAGGAAGTTGTTCATCATCTCGTTTTTGCGGGATACGGGCTGTATGAATTCGGGATGGGTATTGATATGCTCGATCAGTCTGTCGGCATATTTGCTCATCTTAAAGAAGTATGCTTCTTCCTTGGCGGGCTTAACTTCACGTCCGCAGTCGGGACACTTCCCGTTAACAAGCTGCGACTCTGTCCAGAAAGATTCACAGGGAGTACAGTAAAGACCTTCGTAATAACCCTTGTAAATATCGCCTTTATCGTACATCTTTTTAAATATCTTCTGGACCTGAAGTTCATGATCGGGATCGGTGGTGCGGATAAATCTGTCATAAGAACAGTTTAAGCAGTCGCACACATCCTTGATCTCGCCTGCGATCCTGTCAACGAACTCCTTGGGAGTAACGCCTTCTTCCTTGGCCTTGATCTCGTTTTTCTGACCGTGCTCATCGGTTCCGGTCTGAAAACGCACGTCATAGCCGTCCTTTTTCTTAAATCTTGCAATTGCATCGGCGAGCACTATCTCGTAGCTGTTGCCTATATGAGGCTTGCCCGAGGTATAGGCGATCGCCGTTGTGATATAATATTTTCCTTTATTTGCCATTTTATAATCCTCTCATTTCATATATGCTCTGATTTTATCATTCCGCTTCAAGCGACGCAACATTCTAAGCCCGCGAGGGCATCTGCGCGAGCATATACTTTTTGACGCCTTCAAGTCTTGAGCGTTTCCAGTGCGCTTCCCTGGCCTTTTCGGAAAGAGGGACCACGATCTGGAAATCCAGGAGTTTTCCCGGAACTCTGCCGCTTCTTAAGGGCTCATAGAAATTTTTCATATAATCCTCATCCGATGCATTTTCAAAAACATCGGGCTTAAGGTATCTAAGCTGCTTTTTGGTGTTTTCCACAAACATCGCAGCGGCAAGCGGAGACAAAAGCTCGTATTCGGTTCCGTCCACATCCTCGAAGATAAGCGGCCTTTCGCCTTTTACGACGCGTTCTTTTTCCCTGTCGATCCGTATGAAAAACGGCTCATATGAAAATCCTTCGTTGTCAAAAGAAAACTTTAACAATATCCCAAGATCCGTGTTAAACTGCGATCTTTGATAATCGGTGTCAAAGATAAAGTTACCGAGTGAATAAAAGATCACCTTGTCCCCCACAGTCTCGTAATTCATCGGAACGTGCGGATGATGTGCGACCACGATATCAGCTCCGAATTCAAGATATTTATGAAAGCGCTCCCTTGTGTAAGGCGAAGGAAGTGCGGTAAACTCCTCACCGTCGTGAGCGATGACAACACAGTAACGGCAGGTCTTTTTTACCTCTTTGATCCTGTCCGTTACGATATCAATATCACTGAAGTTAAGGCATCCCGGGGTATCGGGCCCTGCTTTTCTGCAGGCTCTTTCATATCCGACGCTAACGATACCGATGCCACCCGCCGCATCGAATTTAAGCGGCTTTGAGGCCTCATCAATGTTTGCTCCCGCACCGATAGTAACGACATTGTGGGATCTTGCATTTTCAAGCGTAGCCTTAAGGCCTTCCGGTCCTGCGTCCATTATGTGATTGTTGTTTATGTTCCATATATCGGCACCGATGCGATCAAGGAAATCTCCCACTCCGGGATTCATTGAATGAATAAGAGAAGCGGCACCCGATGCCGATCCCGATCCCGTGTTGCAGGTCCCCGCGTCATAAAGCGGTCCTTCGACATTGACGATAAGATGGTCCGAAGAGCGCAGGAAATCAAGGACATCTTCATCAATGAGATCGTCCCTTTTCCATGCATCACTCATGTACTTGTCAAAACCGATATCACCGGTAATGGTGAAAGTGATCTTTTCGTCCATGTCTTTTTCCGTATTCTTAGAATATATAGCCATCATTATAACACTTATTTCGCCAAATTCAAAAAATGTTCGAATATAAAAAAACAAAGTCACGGCATTTTTCATGCCGTGACCTCCAAATATCTTACGAAACGGTTCGGTATCGAGTACTTACATCTCGATCACGATTTCGTTTGTATCCTTAAGGATCGCTTCTTTGATGAGAAGTCCTTCGATCTTTTCACCGTTAACGGTAACGGACTTAACACCGTGCTCGGAACCGTTTGGATTATTAACGGTCACGTTGAGCACTTTTCCGCGGAAGTTCTTTTTAAGTGAGTATGACTTCCACTCGGAAGGGATAGAAGGATCGATAACGATACCTTCAGCTTCGGGATTAAGACCCAGGATACCTTCGGTAGTTCCTACCATAACGGTTGAAGCGGTACCGGTAAGCCAGTGTACATGTGCACGTCCCGCAAACGGAGAATCCTTGGCTTCCACGAACTGACCGTATACATAAGGCTCAAGTACTCTCTTCTCGGCCGAATCGTTGTATGTGGCGGGTGCGGCTTCTTTCCAGTACATATAAGCTTTGTTACCGCGGCCGAGCTTGGACTCCGCAAGTATGAGCCATCCCTGAGGCTGTGAGAAGATTCCGGCATTTTCCTTGACACCCTTGTTAAAGCAAACCATGAGTGCACCGTCAAATGCGTGATTTTCATATGCGGGATACATTACCATCGCACCGTAAGGAGTGTTAAGTTCTCTTTCAACACTGTCCATTGCGGCAATCTGCTGTTCCTTGGTACCGAAGTCAGCGATAACCGACCATGACTGAGGATTAAGCCACATAGAAGCTTCGGGATCTTTACGGTTACCGATGACCTGACCGTCTTCTTTGTATCCGCGGATCCATCTGTCCTCGTTCCAGCAGTCTCTTAAGATGTCATCCATCTTTTTGGTGGTCTCATCGAGGTAGTTGATATATTCGGTATCACCTTTGATCACGGCATATTTTCTTAAAATCTTAAGGGCATATACAAGCTGGAATGCCACGAATGTGGATTCACCCTTCTTACCGAGTCTTACACAGTCGTTCCAGTCTGCATGAAGTCCTGCGGGCATTCCGTGATTTCCGAGGTTGTTCATGGAAAAGGCGATCGCGCGCTTTAAGTGATCGTATACGGTGCCCTTTTCATCGTTGTTGGCATAATAGATCTCTTCATCAAGGAATGTGATGTTACCTGATTCGGAGATGTATTTGTATACCGTCGGGAAGAGCCAGAGTGCATCGTCGGCTCTGTAACTGGGATGTCCCGTCTCCTTAACGTACTCGGGATCGTCGGGAGTGTTTTCTTTGCCCGGTGTGTGAGTATATTTAACGAGCGGAAGTCCCGCGCCGTTGTTAACCTGTGCGGAAAGCATGAATCTTATCTGATCCGCTGCCATGTCGGGTGCGAGATGGATGATACCCTGGATATCCTGCACGGTATCACGGTAACCGAATCCGTTACGAAGTCCGCAATACTGGAATGATGCCGCTCTTGACCATGTAAATGTGATAAAGCAGTTGTAAGCATTCCAAACGTTTACCATGTTGTTGAAGTTCTCATCGGGAGTGTTTACAACAAGGTTATCAAGTTTCGAATGCCAGAAGTTCTTGAGTTCGTCAAGTTCTTTGGAAACTCTTGTGGCATCTTCGTATTTTGCGATGATCTCAGCTGCTTCGTTTTCGGGCTTCTGACCGAGAAGATAAGTGAATACCTTGGTCTCGCCGGGAGCAAGCGTTACATCGCTTTCAAGTGCACCGCAGGAGTTGTCACAATAGTTAAGGTCTCCGTTAAGTCCTTCCATTGCGCCTACGGGATTTGCATAACTTCTGTAAGGTCCCACAAATTTATCGCGGTCTCCGCAGAATTTGTCGACTTTTGCACCTGCAAGGCCGAAAAACCTTTCCTTGTTGGGATCATGGAAGTTTTCATTCTGTTTCTGCTGTATGAAATTGCCTTTAAAGTAAGTATGGGTTATGAACAGAGTGTACTGCAGGTTAACCTGATCCTGCTCGTAGTTGTTCTCGTTGACAAATTCGCAGTATCCCGTAACGGCAAGTTTACGGGGCTTTGAATCTTTGTTGGTGACTTTACAGTTCCAGACTTCATATGTCGCATCCTTGGGAACATAATAAGAAGTTTCGGTCGCAATACCTTTGTATTCCGAAGAAATAACAGTGTAAGCCGTTCCGTGGCGACACTCACTCTTGTAAGAATCAAGAGGCTTACAAACGGGAGCCCATGATGCCGACCAGTAATCGCCGTCCTCAAGGTCTCTTAAATATACATATCTTCCGGGCTGATCCGTAGCAACGCTGTTAAAGCGATATCTGATGACACGTCCGTTAGCTCCGGACTTTACGAAGCTGTAACCGCCCGCATTGTTGGAAATGATCGCACCGTACTCGGGAGAACCGAGATAATTGGCCCACGCCGACGGTGTGTCGGGACGGGTGATGACATATTCTTTTGCCTTCTCGTCAAAATAACCGTATTTCATGCAGTAACCCTCCAAAAGAAAAATTTGTTTCCTAAAACGATTTCGTAAATATTTTAAAATATGAACGGTTATTTGTCCATATCCGCAACGACAGGTTCGCACTCGATCCTGATCTTAGGAAGTCCGGACAATGTGTAATAGTAATTGGTCTGCCAGTCTTCGCCCTGCGAAGGATCGTTTTCACCCGATGCGGGAGGAGCAAATATCTTAAGCGTCAGATCCGCTGCCCCCGAAAGTCTCTTTTTATAAAATGCGGGCATGAAATCTATCACCTTAACCCCCGGCGCCTTGTAAAACCATCTTCCGTTAAGTTCCATCATAAGATTGGCGTCTGTAAGATCGTCTTCAAAGGTTGCCTCACAGAATACGGGATCGGCATCAAAATGAAGACATACGGCAAGTCCTTCCGCATCCTCCGATCCGCCCCAGCGAAGTTTTGCCGGAAATGCAGCTTCATCGCCCAAGGTCATTACAGGCATAAAATACTCATCGTTAAGTATCTTTCTGTAGGAATCGATCACAGGCTGCTCGATACCGACATCTTTGTTGTTGGGATCTTCGATCTCAAGTCCGAGTCTTCCGCGGTCTCTGAACTGATACATCGTAAAGCCCGACAGCCACTTATCCTCGTCGTTTTTGATATTCTCGCAAAAACGCTCCATCATCTTGGCCTGATCGTAAGCACCTGTCACATCTCCGTCGGCATTCAATTCCGAAAGTACCATCGGTCTCTTTTCGCCGCCGTTTATCTCAACATATCTTTCGTAACTTCTCTTGGTAACTCTGTATATGCTGTCAACACTGTATCTTGCGAAGGTATTGCCGCCCTTTAAAGCAACATCGTCGGGCCATCCCCAGTGAAGCGCAAGATATCTGTCAACGCTCTCGATGTCAGCCGCTTTTATGGCTTCGGTAAAGATGTCTTCTTTGTCCATCTTTTCCTCGGTCTCGGTCTTAAAACCGTCAAGGCACAGAATAACCTTAACGTTCGTGGCTTCCCTATGAATTATCTCACAGCACCTTACAAAAAATGCTGCAACCTCCTCATATGTGGCTCTTTTGTTAAAAGAAAACCAGTTGCCCGTAGCTTCATGGTTGATACGCAGCATCACACGGCCGAATTTGCGAAGGTCTCTTGCAACCGCAACAATGTGATCGTCGGTAAGTTTGGGATCCATCGTAAGTGTCAGCAAAACATCTTGTCCGTGTGCCCTTACCTCACGCATATATGTAAAAGGTTCGTCATCAAGCGTTCCGTTAAGTCCGCCCTTATATGTAAAATAATCGTCATAAGGATATCCCCAGGCACCCGTACCGTCATTGGGATATGCTTCGCTGACTCTCTCGGGCCACTTGGGATCTCCGGGATAATAACAGTACATAAGGCTTATCGCACGATGCGGTCTGCCAAGACTGTTAAGTATGTAATCCTGGCTTACATATTCGCCTCTTTCACTTCCGTCTCCTAAGTCAAGCGCGCATTTCGCGGGACCCATATGGAGTTTCACGGTCTTAAGATCGCTCATCAATTCTCCTTTCCCGGCCTCGATTTATCGCGCCGGAACACAGTTTAAGACTTTAATCCATATTGTTACATACAACGTAAAAAGAAAATTGTAAAAAGAATTTCAATAGTTGTATCACACATTACTTCTTTCAAATGCGGCTATCATGCCAAGCACACAGAATAACGCCGCGGTACTTGTGATAGTCTCAAAGCTGAACATGTTGTTTGCCGTATATGAAATGACTGCAAGGGCAAGTCCGATAACTTCGGGGTGTTTTGCCGAATGTTTGTAACAGACATATACTCCCGATGCAAGTGCTCCCGCAAATGCAATAAGACCCATAATGCCGTGATCTGCCAAAAGAGTGATCCATTCGTTGTGCGCATTGGTAAGTCTTGCGCCACCGTAAATACTTTTGCAGATCTCATGTAGATCGGCATGACTTATAATTTCATAATACATCATGTCGGGACCCGTACCTACGATCTTTTCAAGGAAAGTCTCATGGGTAAACGTCTTAAGTCCCAGCATCCAGGTATGATACCTGCCGCTTCCCCATTCGCCCTTAAACAAAAAGAACGGATTCTGCCCGATCACCGGAAGTTTTCCACCCGACAGCGTATTTACCGTAATAAGCACTATTGTCAATACAACCGCCGCAACTATAGCGATCACGTATATCTTTAAGATCTTTTCCATGATCTTTACGGGATATTCTTTTCCCCAATCCGCCCAAAACCGAATAAGGATCAATACGATCAACACTGCGATCGCCTGCGGTCCGATCAGTATCTCCGCCATCGAATCTGCGGCGTTTCTCACGTCGTGAGCAAACATTTCTATAACACTCACGATCGAAAGTGCCGTAAAGAGATGGATCATTATCTCCGCGAATGTCTTTATCCTCGATCTGTCAGTAAGAGAATATGCCAAAAGAACGCATGAACTTACCGCAAGTGCAAATATCCCGCTGTCGGAATTGTTAAGTACTATCATCATAAGGCCGATCACATCGATCACGCCGAGTACGATCTTTTTGATATTTGAATCCGCTGCCGCGTACAGTCCCCATACAAGCGGCACAACAACGGCCGTGTAGCCCGCAAACCAGTTAAAGTTACCGAGAGACCCCAGAAAAACACCGTCGGTATATGTGTTTTTCATATCGTAAGGGGAAATACGATATCTGTTAAGGATCCCCCACAGACATTCAACGGTCATAAAAGCAAGTGCCGGAATATAGACTTTGCGGGCATTATATTTAAGGCAATGACCTACGAGTAAATAGATCAGTACAAATACCGCGAAAGTCATAAAGCCCATATACCAGCCCTTTGTACCGTATAAAGAACCTTCTTTAAACCAGTCCGGAAGCCCCTGATATGAATTGCCGGTTTCTTTGTGATCGGAAAAAAGATGTGATAAAAATGCGAATATCAGAAAGGGAATGATAAAGATATCGGGTGTACATATCTTTTTCCATGATATCTTTTCGTGTTTGACTATGATTTCCGCAATTTTTGCGATGCTGTAGACAAGCCCTGCGATAAAAAGAATTTTTCCGCAGCTCATAAGACACAGATACTTTCTCGTGGCTATCTGATCGTATCCGTTTTTAAAATAGAACGGGATCACCCCGAAAACAACAATAAGAACGGACCATGCGAGGATATTCCCCGCGTGGTCCATTATGCTTATCTTTTTGCTTTCTTTTGCTTTTGCAAGCTTTACACTCATTTGCCTCTTGATCCCAAACCTTGGGAAATGCCTGTATCAGTAGAGCTTGCTGTAGGTATCGGTCAGCATGTTCGTAAGTTCTTCTTTACTGAGAAGCCTTTCCCAATTATAGCCCGGGATCGAACTGTTTTTATCATAATACTTGGCAAGTTCTTTGTAATACTGTTCTTCTGACACTTCGCGGTTATTAAACTTATAAAAATACGGATAACCTGTCTCGGGATCCGGATCTTTGGATGTATCTTCGCCGTATTCCCCGAGTGCCACCTGTGTAAAATGACCCTGATCGAGTTCATATACTATATCCCAATAATAACCCATATGGCCTTCACAGTCCAGTAACAGACTCTTTCTCGAAATGTATTCAAAGTAAAGGCGTCCGGTCCAGATATTATCGGTCAAACCGCCTCTATACCACGTAAGTATCCTTGTTGCGGCGGCTTCGCAGTCACCCACACATACAAGTTCGGGAATATTGTCCTCATCCACATATATAAGATCATAACTTCTGCGTGCGGATTCATCTCCCTCGGCGTCAAAAGAATCTATCCTGTCAAGGTACGACTTCTTCCATTCATTACCGTCATATATTACCGGATCGAAATAACCGCACAGGAAGTTATAGGCCGATTCATAAGTATGATCGAGTCCCGCATCCGAAAGTGCCTGTTCAAGATCAGGGTCTTTGACGGTGTATTTCCACTCCGAACTTTTAAATACCTTATATTCATATTCCGTTACACCCGCATAGCTGTCATATGCGATTATCGCAACAAAATCCGGAAATCCGTCATAGTTAAAATCCTTAAACCCAAGGTCTTTGACCCCCATGAAATTGCCGGGAACAAAATTGGGGTCGTTGTATTCGCCGAATGTCTCAACCGTACGGCCGTCTTTGATAAGTTTGAATGTAGACACTTCGGAAAGATTATCTTCGGATGGCATATATGTATAAAACTCACATTCACCGTAAAAGGGGAATGTTACTTTATAACACCAGTCGGGAGCAATGTTTTCATCGTAGAGTTCCCTGCAGGCTGCTACATGATAATCGTCCCCCACCTTTTCTAGTTCCATTTCAAGCCGGTTCTTACGAAAGCCCCTGTCCGCAACTTCTCCCCAGTAGTTTTGATCTTCGATGACATGAAGAGTATATCTGTCTCCCATCTTATATCCGTCGGTCACGATCACGGGCGTAAAGCATACATCTCCGCAGAACTTATAATAGCTGTCATCTTCATAATCGTGATACCAGTCTTCAAGCCATGTTCTGAATTCATCAAGCTTATACCCGGTATATTTCTGAAGTATCTCATCGATCTCTGCGTGAGTAAGTCTGAACACACCTGTATATACTTCTTCTTCGCCCGCAAGTTCCAAAGCTCTTGCACGCTGTTCATCCGTTACGGTATGTCCTGCGTTATAGAGAGGATAATACAGGCTTGCGTCCCTTACATCTTCAAAAGAAGACCACAAAAAGCCGTTTACCGGTATATCCGATAAAAAGCTCGTAAAAAATGTTATTTCATCATCCGTAAGATCTATCGGTTCACCTGAATCGGGATCCGTATTGGGATCGGGTTCGGGTTCCGGATCGGGTTCGGAAATCGATGTATCTTTGTCTTTTTGATGTTTTCTGCGGCTCGATACGGTTTCGGTATCGTCTTCTCCCGCGCCGAAAGGAAGTTCGCATGCGGTAAGTGAAAATGCAAGAACAAATATAAGCATCAATGCGATTATCTTTTTAACGGTTTTCATTCAGCGCCTCCTTTTTTTACAGTGCCATTATAGCATTGCGTATAAAAAGAAAAACTACCCTAAAGGGCAGTTTTACAAAAAAGTTTACTCTTCAGCCGATACGGCCGATATCATAACTTAAATTCAAGTTTTTGTCCCGATACGGGATGGGCAAAAGAAAGCCCCACGGCGCGAAGCGCCACATCTTTAATGCCGTTCTCACGGGAATACTCGATACTTTCGGCACTGCCGTATTTTTGATCTCCGAGCAACGGAAGTCCTGCGTTTGAAAGCTGGACTCTTATCTGATGGTGTCTCCCGGTCATGAGATCGACCCTTAAAACGGCTGTTTTGCCTTCCCTTGAAACCGTTTTATATGAAAGGACCGCTTCTTTGGCTCCTTTGGATGCTTTGTCTGCTACGCGTGATACATTGTTCATGGGATCTTTGACAAGATAGTCCGTAAGCGTAGCTTCATCCCTAAAGTTTTTACTTACAAAGACCTTCGCTTCATACTGCTTTTTCATGGTCTTATCCTGTATCTGCCTTGTAAGAGAAGCTGCGGAAGCGGCATCTTTGGCTAACACGATCAGACCTGAAACCGGCTTATCGAGTCTGTGGACTACATATATCTCGGGCTTTTCACCACGGCTTTTAAGATATTTGCGACATTCACTCTCAAGGTCGGGCTCGCCCGGTTTTCCACCTTCCACGATCAATCCCGCGGGTTTATCCACCACTATTATGTTCTCATCTTCATAAACTATCTTCATCTCTACATCTTAAAGCGATATCCGACGCCCCATATAGTTTCTATATATTGGGGATTTGAGGAATCAAATTCAACTTTTTCACGGATCTTTTTGATATGTACCGTTACGGTTGCGATATCACCGATGGATTCCATATCCCATATCTCTCTGAAAAGTTCATCTTTGGTAAATACATGATTGGGATTCTCCGCAAGGAACGTCAAAAGATCGAATTCCTTGGTGGTAAACTGCTTTTCTTCACCGTCAACCCATACACGTCTTGCGGTCTTGTCTATCTTAAGACCTCTTATCTCGATGATCTTGTTTTCGGGCTTGGCATTGGTGTTTACCAGTCTTTCGTATCTTGCAAGATGGGCCTTTACGCGGGCTACAAGTTCGCTGGGACTGAAAGGCTTCGTCATATAATCGTCGGCACCCAGACCAAGTCCCCTGATCTTGTCGATATCGTCTTTTTTGGCCGAAACCATGAGTATCGGTACGTTCTTTTTATCCCTGATGGAACGACATACTTCAAATCCGTCCTTGCCGGGAAGCATGAGATCTAACACGATAAGATCGTAATCTTCGTTCAAGGCTTTCTTTTCGCCTTCAATTCCGTCAGATGCGATATCAACAGTAAAATCACTTAATTCAAGATAGTCTTTCTCAAGATCGGCGATCGCTTCTTCGTCTTCAATTATCAATATTTTGCTCATCGTCTTTCATCTCCTCGTATTTTCTGATGATGAAGTGCATACATGTGCCTTCACCCTCTTTACTGGTTGCATATATATATCCGCCGTGGTCTTCCACGATCTTTTTAACTATCGAAAGTCCTATACCGCTGCCGCCTTTGCTTGAATTTCTCGAAGAATCCGAACGGTAGAACCTGTCAAATATATTCGGAAGGTCCTTGGGAGAAATACCCCGTCCGTTATCTTCGATCTCAACCTTGATGGCATCGACCTCATCAAGTATCCTTATGTCGATGATACTCTTTTCTTTTTCCTTGTCCATGTACTTAACGGAGTTGGAAATGATGTTGTTGATAACTCTCTTTAACTGCTCGGGATCTGCGATGATGCGGGTGTTTGCATCCACGAGGTTCGTATAATTGAGTTCTATTCCCTTGGACTCAAGCTCCACGCCCACTTCTTCGACACAGTCGTTAAAATAATCCGCAACATTGAGTCTTAAAAACGTGTAAGGAATGCGGTTTGTGTCGATCTTGGAGTATATCGTGAGCTCATTGATGAGCCTGTCCATATCGTTGGCCTTGTTGTAGATGGTCTTAATATACTTGTCCATCTTTTCGGGCGAATCGGCAACGCCGTCCATGATACCTTCCACATAACCCTTTATGGCTGTTATGGGAGTTTTAAGGTCATGCGAGATGTTGGTGATAAGTTCCCGGTTATTGTCTTCGTTTTCGATCTTTTCACCGGCGCTTTCTTTTAACTTAAGACGCATCTCCTCGTAGCTTTCGTAAAGTTCCCTGACCTCGCCCTTTACCGAGTCTTTATCAAGAACGTAATCAAAGTTCCCGTCCGCGACCTGCTTAAGACCTATTCCGAGCTCATTGATGGGACTGAAAACGCTCTTGCCGATCCAACGCGTTAACAGACACGCGATCACAAACAGTATTACAAAGAACGATATCCAAAGTGATATAAAGATACTTCGTGGCATGAGTTTTGCCACATTGTCGACGCCACCCGTCTGCCTTAGCCTGATCATCACTTTTCCAAGGATCAGAAAGCTTATGGTGACAAGCACTATCGGAAGTGCGGATATCGATGCAAATGTTATATAAAGTCTTGTCTTAAACTTCATGCTGTCATCTCCGTAAAACGGCGGGATTGTCCGATCCCTTCCGGGATCTTTTGATAACACATATTTTATCACATCCCGCCCGGGATTTAATAAAACAAAGAGAAGATAAGTATTAAAAAACTATAAACCGGGGCCTGTTAAGCCCGAAATATGCTCCACGAATTTATCCGCCACGGGAGAAAGCGGATAGTTGTCGGGGTAGATCAGTACATAAGTTGCCTTGTGACCGGGCTTTGTGATCTCCTTTATCATTACTTTTTCATCCCGTATGAGATCTCCCGCCGCAGCAGGATATATCGCGACTCCGACGTTCTTTTGACATAGTTCATACGCCGTAGTAGCGTTTGCGATCTTGGCCCGAATCTTAGGCGTGATATTAAGAGGCGCAAACCAGTCCGTGATCTCCTGTAATCTTGAGCCTCTTGAGGGGATTATAAGGTCGTGGTCAGCTAACATCGCAAGAGGAAGCGTTTTTCCCCCGATCTTTGCCAGGGGATGATCGACCGAAAACATCGCTATCCAGGGCTCGGTATAAAGCGGAATGCTGTGAAATCCCTGCGGATCAAAGGGTTCCATTATTATCGCAATGTCCGCAAGTCCGTTTCTCACTCTCTGAGTCGCTTCATCGGAATTCCCGTTCCAGATCGTATACTGGACGTCAGGATATTTTTCCATAAACGAAGATATATAGTTAGATAATATCCTCGGAGCTTTTCCCTCTACTTCCGCAATGTATACGGTTCCCTTAAGACCGGTATGCATTTCCTTTATATCTTCAAGTGACCTGTCTGCAAGAGTAACTATCCTGTTTGCATATGTTCTGAAACGCATACCTTCTTCGGTCAGTTGCAGGAGATGATGTTCCCTTATAAAAAGCGGAGTACCCACTTCTTCCTCGAGATCTTTGATCTGTCTTGATAAAGGCGGCTGAGCGATCATGAGCCTCTGTGCGGCCTTTGTAAAATTCATTTCTTCACATACGGCCAGAAAATATCGTAAATGCCTTAGTTCCATACAGCCCCTCCATAATACCCAAAAGGTATAGTCACATGTTTACTATATGTATTTTACCATAAAGCTTACCTGTTGTACTATGATATCAGAAAGAAAAAAGGACCGGCCCAAGTTACAATAACACACAGTTCACACCCATAAAGGAGGCGATTGGTATGTTGATGAAACTGGTTAAGTTTTTGGAAGAGTATTATGCTGAATTCAAGCATGCAGAAGGAAATTTGAAATACGTTAAATAAGTATATCGTCAAAAAGATATATTAAATACAATGATCGTACTAAATGATCTGAGGGCACCCTTGCGGGTGCCCTCTTTATTATCCGATCGATCTTTAACGTTCTAACAGTTTCCTGTATATACATATTTAAGTTTTTCCCGCGCAACATCGGCGAGTTTGTATATAAGATCCACGTCGGTTGCCGGCCTGTCGGTCATTTTAAACCGCGGGAAGAATCTTGAAATGTGAAGAGGTATATCTCTTCCGACAGTATTGCCGCCCGCGTCCTTTAGATCCGCAATAAATGACGATATCTTACGCATCTCTTCGATACTGTCATTTTCTCCCGGGATAATGAGAGTAGTCAGTTCAACATGACATATCTTTACGGCCCCGGTTATGAAAGCAAGGACCGTATCAAGATCTCCTTTCAGGACTTCTTTGTAATATCTTTCGGTAAATCCCTTAAGATCTATGTTCATGGCATCGATATAAGGCGTAAGTTCTTTGAGTACATCCAAAGATGCACATCCGTTTGTAACAAGTACGTTTACCATCCCCGCATCATGGATCAGTTTCGCGGTATCTCTTACGTATTCATACCCTATAAGCGGTTCATTGTAAGTAAAAGCGATCCCGATATTACCCTTTGAAGCGGCACCTGCAGCTATATCCGCAAGTTCGCGCGGACTTAAATATTCGGCCTCATCGGCATTCCTGTATGCATACTCAGACCAGGAAATATCGCTGTTCTGGCAAAACGGACAATTAAGATTGCAGCCGTAACTGCCTACAGACACGATCTTACTGCCCGGGTGAAATCTGTTAAGCGGCTTCTTTTCGATAGGATCGAGAGCAAGTGACGTTATACGGCCGTAATTGGCCGGAACGATATTGCCGCTTTCACATTTTCTGACACCGCAAAATCCGGTATTACCCTCTGTTATGTCACAATGTCTGAAACAAACATTACATATCGCCATTAATTTTTCTTTTTCTTCTTAAATTCCAACTGCTTGAGTTTAAGGTTCGTATTGTAGAAGTCCTTGGTCGAACAGCCCGCTCTTCCGCCGCCGGCACATGCACACGCACAGGCACATGCACAGGAATGAGCGCAAGCACAAGAACTGTGAGCACAGGAACTGTGGACGCAGGAACTTCTGGTTGAAGTGTGCGTAACTACGGGAATGTTTACAACATGGACCCTGATAGCAGAGTTGTCACTGTATTTGAACGTACCCTCGCTGCTGTACTGTGTAGGATTGGGAATATCCTTCTCCTCGATGACTTCTTCGCTTTCAATAAAGGATCTTCCGCAGTAATCGCATTTTTCCTTGCCTTCGGGACGCGCCGCGCCACAGCCGGGACATGTAGGATAGTATTTTATAAGTGTACGTTTGATCTGCTTCTTGGTAGTGGTAGTCGGGGTACTCTTAAGTCCTTTACCGAGCTTGTAAACTATAAATGCGATAAATGCGAAGGGACCCAGACTGAATATCATTGCAAATAATCCGCCGAATAATCCGCCTATGATCGTTCCGACCTTTTGAACACCGGACATATTGTGCCAGTAATTGCTGTCATCATAGTCATCATAGTAATCATCAGAATAATCATCGGAATAATCGACCATTCTGGATTCATCAAATTCAAAGGCATCCGAAGGATATGTTACGCTCACTTCCTGGAATTTCGCGCCTTCCGAAAGCGAACCGCTCCATACATAATAATCGCCGTCTACTACCGCTCCGTGGCTGTTCGCGATAGCCTTATCGGTGTTCCAACGTATAACAATGTTATCGACCGCTATACCGTCGAACCATCCGGGAGTAAAGTAGTATACCGTCTCTCCATCGGTAAGCACATTCATCTCATACATGTAATCCATTACTACATTGTAATCAAAGACAACATGCTCGCCCTCATAATATTTGTCATAAAAATCAACTCTCACATAACTGCCGTATTCATTGGGATACTGCGAGATGTCCGAGATGTTATCCGAAAGCGCGGTCACGGAAACCATATGATCGTTGGGAATACCGATCTGGAGCCATTCAACGGGTCCGAGTTCATCGGAATCAAGTACCAGCCAGTCGATATGATAATCGATGGAAACGGTGGCATCATCATTGATGTTGACTTCCATCGTATAATCTACGATCTCATCGGTCGCACCCGAGGCATATGCTTTTAGACCGAAAAGAGTAAACAATATATAAAACAGTGCTATTTTAAAGAGAAGAATACTTTTATCTTTCATTGTTTTCCTCCCCCGCATTATTGTTAAGATCTTTCTTTTCATCTGTCGTAACATTTACTTTAAATTGTCTTAACGGACATTTTCCGAGCATTTCCGCCGAATACTCTCTTCTGGCGACAGCCGTCTTATTGTTCCATATGTCGCTCCACTCATCCGTCAGTATATTTCCGAGAGCATCATCCGAAAGCCAGCTCTGGCAGGGAACAACATTTCCCGAAGGTGTAACGGCCATATTGGATAAACATGCACCGCAGTTCGGAATGCTCAATGCATGCTCGTCGAAAAACTCATTTTCGATCCAGCCCGGTGAAGTAAAGCTTATTTCCATACCGTTTGCATAGCAGTAATCCGCGGCATCGGCAAGTATCTTTTTGATCTCATCGGTCGTAAGCTGCAGATTTTCCGATGCTTCGGTAGTTGCGTTACCCGTTGTGATAAGTCCCGAGCAGGTCACATAGTTTACGCCGAGATCCTTTAAGAACTCAAGTGTCTTCACATAATCTTTGTTAAGAGTACATAAAGGTGTGTTGATGCTTAAGTTAAGGTCGTTTGCTATGGCGTTTTTAATACCGTTTACGGTATTTGCATACTGAGGTGCGCCTACAAGCTTGTTGTGTATCTCTTCATCGGCTGAATAGAAAGTGATCTGAACGCTGTCGAGTTCAACTTCCCTTAACTTCTTGCAGTAATCATCGGTCAGCTTGATACCGTTCGTATTTAATCTTGAAACAAACCATCTGGCATGATCTATAAGTTCAAACAGGTCATCCCTCATGGTCGGCTCTCCGCCGGTAAATGTTACCTGGGGAATTCCGATCGCACGAAGCTTGTCAAGTATAGCGATCCACTCTTCGGTGGTAAGTTCTTTTTCCTCGGCATGAACCTGACCGGCTGCATAACAGTGAACACACTGCTGATTGCAGTGCCACTTACCGTCTTTGGTCATGGCGCTTACCATGATGTCCATTCTGTGAGGAGCCTTCATAAACTCGGCATATTCGCCTATATTCATGTATCCGATCTCTTCGTCGACTTCCTCGCCGTAAGCCACCTGCTTAAAGGCATTCATGATGGTAAAGATATCTTTCTTTATAATGCTCTTGGGCAGCAAAAAGAAAACTTTACGGACTGCTTTTGCCGTATTGTCGATAATGGACTTTGCGTCTTTATCCGTGATCTCCACGCCGTGATACTTGTTTACCTCTTTGATAAACTCGGCAAGCAGTATTGTCCATGAATAATTGACGGGTATGATATCCTGTCCGTTTATTATGGCTATACTGGGCTTTAACTCCCCATCGTCATACTCGGGCGGAACAAGATGGATGCGCACCACCCCGGGGCCTTCCGGATTGAGTGTTGTATGCAGTACCTCGTTAAAACCGGTCTGCATGTACCTGATCACTTTTTTCTTGGCTGACATGATTCCCTCTCTTTTTCTTTTTTATATTCGGTGAACTACAAGGTTTCACCGGATTCAAACTTTTTAAGTTCTTCTCTGTATTTTGATGCGGCTTCTGACTGTCCTGTTGCATCAAGTACCCGTATCAGTCCCTGTACGGGGATCTGTTTGGAAGATCTTATATTAAGAAGCGGCTCGGTTTCGTATCTTGCATTATAGTACCACATGAACGATTCGTTGTAATCCGCCTTCTTTTCGAAATAAACACCCAGAATACAGCACATTTCTGCGGAACCTCCGCTTGCGATATCCTTAAG